>USFW01000069.1 GCA_900553985.1 uncultured Clostridium sp. | reverse complement strand
AAGGAACTATCAACTAAAAATTGACAGTTCAAAATCGTTAGTAATAGTTAGTTAATAATTTAGATGATAAATGATTAGGTGTGATTAGGTTTTGAGCAGGTATTTTATAAAAATGATTAGGTGGTAGTCAACTAATAGTTTACAACCACAAAGAATAGAACATTGGCAAGTGAATAATACTGAGGAAGATTAAAAAATAAGAGACCACAAATTTGTGGTTTGTAAAAAACTCTTGACATTTCGTGCCGTAAAATGTATAATACAATTACGGAACGGATAAGGAGGAAACATGGAAAAAAGAACCTTAAAAATTTCTTTTGGAAAAAGTGGTAATGGAGGAATTAATCCAAAATTAAGTATTCCTAAATCTTTTCTTGATAAAATGAATATAACACAAGACGAGAGAGAAGTTGAAATGTTATTTGATGAAGAAAAGATGTCCATTACAATTATTAAAAAGAATTAAAAAATCCCCTCTCTATCCATCAAGAATAAAAAGGGGACAACGATATAATACAATATCGCCTAACCAACTATATTGTATCATATCTTATCCCATTTTTAAATAAAAAATGGAGGTAATAATTATGAAGTTACACAGACTGAATGACGGAAATTATTCCGTAAAAATCAAAGGACTTGACGGAGAGTTTATTACATCATCTTGGACTACTGCAATGGAGATTGCATGGAAGCTAGGAGGTGTAAGAAGATAATGGATATTGTTATTCAAGAAAATTCTCAATATGGTTTAGTAGTAAGTAGTAGAACAATAGCAAAACAACTTGGAAAAGAACACAGCAAAGTTTTAAGAACTTTAGATGAAATTTTAGAAAAGCCGAATGTGGCTTCTCTAATAATACCAAATACTTACAGAGCAAACGGACAAAAAAGAACTTATAGAGAATATCTACTAACAAAAGACGGCTTCACATTATATATGTTTAACATTCAAGGCTACCAAGATTTTAAAATAGCATATATCCAAAAATTTAATGAAATGGAAAGATTTATCAATTCAAGAGAACAATTAACAAACTGCTGTCAGAAAAAATTAAATTACAATTTTGATTTTATGCCATCATATCAAGAAAGAGTTGAGTCAACTAGAAGAATGATAGATAAGATGACAAAAGAAATTGAAAGAGAAATGATAAATATTCATAACTCACTTATTAATATTAAAAGTTGTGAAGCAGGCATAAAATTATATATGTTACAAATTTAAATTATTAAATCCTCAGTATTAATTTACTGAGGATTTTTATATTGGAGGAGAAAATGCAAAAAAGGACTAGAAACGAATGGAAGAAAATTCTTACAGGAATAAAAGAAATTTTGGACATTGATATTCAAACAAGAGATATAAATTCAACTGAAAAAATTAAAGAAACTGTAAAAAATATTGCTTTTCAATTTGCTAGAGAAAATAAAGCACTTGACCCTGTGGCAATGTCAGAGGAAAGATTTATAAATTCACAAATGCAACTGTTAAAATCTGAAAGAGATAAATATAAAAAACTTTATGAGGAAACAGTAAATGCAAATAATAATCTTATAAATAAATATGAAAACCAAAAAAATAAATCTTGGTTTAAAAAAATCTGGAGATAGAGGAGCAGATAATGGGGACAACAGAAAAAAATAATTTATTTTTAGGAAGAAAAATAATAAATGATGAGGTTGAAGAAAAAGGATTGCATACACACTATGAGAATACAGGAATAGAGCCTATTGATTTTATTATAGCGAATAAATACAGCTTCAATCAAGGAAACATCATTAAATATACCCATAGAGTTGGAAAAAAAGCAGGAGAAGAAAAGAAAGATATTATAAAAATTATAGATTATGCACTTCTTACAGCCTATGAGAAAGGAATTGAAGTAGGAGAGCAGGAGCTACATAAGACGATTAACAGCAGAATAGAGTGGATAGCAAATAGAAAATAAGGAGCTGAAAGTTGTGGAGATAGTTTTGCCGATATACACTAACACAAGTAAAAATAAAAAAGTTCTTATGTCATTAAATTGGTATAGGAACTCACACTATGGAATAAAAGATAAAGTTAAGAAACATTATCATGAAATCGTTTTTGAGCAACTGAGAGGGGCAAAAAAGCCATTTGAAAAGAGAATAGGAGTAAAGTATCAACTTTGGTACAAAAGAGGAGATTGCGACCTTATGAACGTTGTAAGTGTATTGGATAAATTTTTATTAGATGCACT
>USFW01000068.1 GCA_900553985.1 uncultured Clostridium sp. | reverse complement strand
AGATAATACGATACTCTTTTCCTTAATGCAAGGAGTAGACGTTTTGTGTGAAAACATGAAACGTCTATTTTTTATATATGCAATAGCACCAAAACTTTTATTATTATGTATATATCGAAAATCCTATAAAAATTTTGATTTGTGCATGGCTTTTTGCACTTATATCAAGTATAATCAGGATAACGAAAGATATATGCACAGAAAAGAGGGATTGTATGCAGTTAAACAACTATTTAGAATATCTTGAAAAAACAGTAATGGCTTACTCAGATAAAGTAAAACGCCATTTAGTAAAACAATTCATTCAGCACGGAATTGCGACTAAACAAACAGATACTTCGGGACAGTTATACATAGAGGGGCTAGAAACTGTAGATATTTCAGAAAAAACATTGTCCGAACAGCTTGTAACTTGCATTCACCAGAGCAAAAGAGCTGGATATGCTTTAGAAAAATGGGAATTTTTAAAAGATTATAAGTATTCCGTTATTTTTACTTGTAATGATTTTTCATCAACATTAAAAAAAGCAAAGGAAATCATTCCTCTTGAAAATACTTATGAGAATGATTACTTATATACATCTTTCGTAAAACCTGTTGCATACTCTATGGATGGATACTATTTTCTGAAATTTAATTTAGCATATGCAGCTATTCATCCTCTCACACAGGAAGAATTTTTAACCAAATATCCCTTTTTAGTTGTATTTCATGAAAAAGGAGAATTGATAGAATTCCGTTTTGATGTTTTAAAAAGGGTCTTTTTATCCGACAAAAAAGAACCGACTATATATTCCAACTTAATTGCAGAAATGTCTGATTATTTTAAAGAACATTTTGAGTGCGATTTGATTCCACTAAATTTAGACTTTATGGTTAATGTATGCAAACGTGATGAAAATGTAAAACTTATTGCTCAATCCATGAAATTACCTAATGGTGGAAACGCACAACTGGATGTTGGTAACAATCAAGAATATATATTACCATTTATCGGTGAACTACGCTCACTATTAAATGACAATCAGGCTGAATTAGAGAAAGTACCTGATTTCAGAGAAGCCTTAGAACAATTTATGTTTGAAATGGAAGAAATGTCCGATTATCCTTGGATTGAATTATTATGGGAAAACGAAATAAAAACACGAAGTAACCGTGTTAAGTTCGTTTTCAATTACATGAATAAATCTTATTGCTTAATACAATATTACTATAGTAATGTGCTAATTGGAATGGAGCGAATGAATTATGTTATCGAATACATTGTCAATCATAGAAATGACGATACAACGCAAAATGAATAAAAATATAGATAGCATTGCCTTAACTAATTTTTTCAAGAATTATAGAAAAAATATGTGGATTTATCCTGGCGTTTTGAAAAGAAAATTTTCCTTATCTATTCCTGAAATCTATGATTTTTTATCTGAATTGGAAAAGCAAGGAATTTTGCAAAGTTATTATGAATTATATTGTAGTAATTGCCAAAAATCTATGGGGACAGTACGTTTGTTTAATGAGTTACCAGAAACTTTTGAATGTGAACTCTGCCATAGCGAACTTTCCTCAATAGAAAATTCATTTTTAATATATATGGTGGTACGTGATGATTGATATTATGCCAGATGATAAAGAAATTTTTAAGGCATTAAATGTCCTTAATAGTATATCTGATAAATTAAGATATGAAAAAATTTGTGAAATTAGCGAAGCCCAAAAAAATACTTATAAAGAGTTACTTGAAAAATTCAAACAGCTTCATGACATTTCCCCTACAGATAATGCCCCTAAAAATTTACATAACTTAAAAGGCGAAGCTTTAGAAAATTTAGTTTCTTATCTCTTAACTATCTCTGGAAATATTTTTAATGTAGATAGAAACTTACGAACTTCAACGAATGAAATAGACCAAATCGTTACTTTAACTCCTCAAGGAAAAGTTTTGTTGACATATCATCTGATTGACCCGAAACTTGATACCTTTCTAGGAGAATGCAAAAATTACGACAAAGCCGTTAGTGTTACATACATAGGAAAATTTTGTAGTTTGCTTTTAACAAACAACATAAAAATAGGCATTTTATTTTCGTATTATGGTACTAGCGGAACTGGATGGAGTAATGGTGCTGGACTAATAAAAAAATTTTATCTCCATAAGGAGAAATTGGAAGATAAATATTGCATTATTGATTTCTCTATAAAAGAATTTGAAGCAATCCTTAACGGTAAAAACCTATTACAAATTATAGATGAACAGTTGAAATCTTTACAATTTGACACTGATTATTCCCGTTATCTTTCAAAACATCCAGCAGAAGACTAAAAAGTTAATAAGCAGTTTCCTTATAGACGTTCAAAACTGAGCGTCTATTTTTTTACCCTAAAACCAGAAAGGATGTGATACCACGAAGAAATCACCACCGCCGGAGCGTTCCCCTCCG
>USFW01000067.1 GCA_900553985.1 uncultured Clostridium sp. | reverse complement strand
AATTTCCTTTAACAACCGTATGCCTGCAAAAAGGACATACGGTTGTTTCTTTTCCTTGCACGTCTATGCCCCCTTTGCTGATTTTTCAGTAGCCACCTCAAATAGGTACTCAAAGCTTTTCCTATATTTTTTCATAAGAAAAGTTATTTCAGGTAACTCAAAACTTTTGAATCCACGTAACCTAGCAGATAGCGCTTGATAATTCATTCCTAGCTCATTAGATACGCTTTGCAAGCTATCTCCATTTCTACTCATTTCTGCCATTAAATTAGGGAAAATATATACAACTTTTCTTCTTACCATTTTTTTACCTCCTCATCACGCCTATATTTTAAACGCAAATTGCGTTATCTAATTATTATGTTAAACGCATTGCGCGTTTTTGTCAATCTTTTATTGAATTTTTAATTGCAATTTGCGTTATAATGTGTTAAATTGTATCTATGGAAGGAGTACTACTATGAATATCTATATTGAATTTGGTAGACGATTAGCCTCTATACGTCAAAATTCAAAGCTCTCACAATCGCAAATTGCGCAAAAACTTAATATCGCACAATCAACATACGCAGGATATGAAAAAGGAGTACGTAAAATTCCTTTAGAAATAATTGTCCAACTATCAAAAATTTTGAATATTAGTCCTACTGTACTAATATTGGGCGATGAAGCTAATATTGTAAAAGAGTACACTATATCTGAACAAGAATTAATAAAAAAATATCGCCAGCTTACTGCCGAGCAGCAAGGGGCGATAGAAAACAACATTGACTATTTTATTCAAGTAAACAAGAAAGATGAAACAACGGAAAACGGCGAAGGCCCGTTCGCAAACAAGGTCGGATAATATATGTTGATTTTGATAAAAAATAAAGGAAGTGTTTATTAATGGAAAGATGCCCAGATTGCGGTTGGCCCTTAGATGGAAAGACTTGTCAACATTGCAAATTAGAAAATTATGATAACAACACTTATATGAAATTCTGTACACCATCTATTATTGATAAAACATTAAATACTTTGGAAGGAATTTTAACTGGCATCACCATCGATAAGCAGCTAAATGAATTAGAAATCGGCGAACTGAAATCATGGTGTAATTCTCATTCGATACTCGCACAAAAACAACCATATAGCGAACTTTTTCAAGTTATTATAAAATCCCTAGAAGATAATATTTTAACACTAGAAGAAAAAGAAGATATTCTATGGCTGTGTAAACGTTTGCATAGCAGTGGTTTATACTATGATATTGTTACATCAGATTTACAAAAACTTCAAGGTATTATACATGGTATATTGTCTGACGGAAAAATAACTAAAGAGGAATTAGAAGGATTACGAGAATGGTTATCAGACAACGAACAGCTTTCTACTTATTATCCTTACGATGAAATTTATTCTTTGATAACAGCTGCATTAGAAGACGGAATTGTTTCAAAAGATGAAGAAAATTTATTAAAAGCATTTTTCTCTCAATTTGCTGATATAAAAACAGAAGAACTTAATATTACTTCTGAAATAAAAGATTGTCTATGCAAACATGGTATTTGTGCACTTGCTCCTGAAATAACGATTCAAGACCATATGTTTTGTTTCACAGGAAAATCTACCAAAGCTACCCGTCACGAAATTGCTGAATTGATAAAGAAAAACAATGGTAATTATCACGACTCTATTACTAAAAAAACGAACTATTTAATCATAGGTAGTGAAGGAAATACTTGCTGGGCATTTTCCTGCTATGGTAGAAAAGTTGAAAAAGCGATGGAAATGAGAAAAAATGGCGTTAATATAGTTTTAGTCAATGAAATAGATTTTTGGGACTCAATATAGTAATAATACAATAATAAATTAGGCGGAAAATTTTATGAACGATCATCAAGAAGAACTTGCTGAAGAAATACAAAGAATTCTTTCTGAATACAAAAGAACTGAACACAATAAAATAGTTCAAATTTTTCACGTAACTGTTTTAATTATTTTGGGTTTCTATAATTTAAAAATTGACAAAAACTCTTATGAAGCAGTGTACTTGCTTATCTCACTTAGTTGTATAGCTGGTGCTTATTTGTTTTGGTATCTCGCTGATATTATCAATTTAAAATTAGAAGTTAATATACAAGAACTATTACATAATAATTATGAAATGACTTCTAGCGATTCAGAGCATTTATATAACAAATATATAAATAATTTTCAAAATTCTATTATTATTCAAATTTCCTGCTTCCTATCTGCTCTAGCCTCTCATATTTTTATCTTTATTGCAGCAATTTACTTTTTTAACCTAAAAGACAATTATTCTGTATATTTACCAGTATTTTTTTTATTTGGTTTTGGAACTCTACAATTTTACAATATTTCTATTGCTCCATCACGTTCTCATATAAAAACTGTTCAAGAAAAAATTTTAAGAAAATAAAAAAACGCCCGGCGTTACCAGCGCCGAGCGTAAGCCGCAGATATTACCAGTATCAACGGCAATGTAATAACCCCACCCTCAAAAGTAAGGCTGATTACGCTAATATTATAACATATTGCAACCAGCCTTTACTAC
>USFW01000066.1 GCA_900553985.1 uncultured Clostridium sp. | reverse complement strand
CCTGCATTTATTTATGTAGAACTTTGCTTTTCTTTGCGCCTTATGCCGATTTTTTATCAAAAAACAGATACTATTGCTGTTGCGAAAATGTTAATGTCAGCTCTATCGCCTAAATATACAACCGAGCAGCTTGCAAATCCAACAGAAGAATTACAATCAGAAATGGTTAAACTTTCCATAGAGTATTTAATGAAGAGACCTGTTTGGTTTATGATTTCTGATTTTCAAGGAAAATATTACATAACCATGTACTATGATAATGAATACAATAGGGCAAATGGTGAAGATTTATAATTAGATTATGAAAAAGGTATTAATATTTATTGCAGGCATTGTTACAGGTGCTATTTTAATGCTTGTTATTGCTGCACTTATTGGAAATTCGTCAAATGGAGAATCTTCAAATAATGGAATGACATTCTTTGAGAAAGAAGGGGATTGTATTAGTGGAAATAATTTTGAGGTCTTTCAGGTTCTTGATTCAGGTGATGCTTTAGCTAATGAAATTGACGAATTCTCAATATCAACAGGACTAATGGTTTTATTTTTGTGTGATGAAGGGAAATCGTATTATGACGGCCAAGTTATCAAAGTTCCTGAAGGAAAATGTGCAAAGCAGGTTGGGACATTCAAATACTCAACAAAGGCAGGTTTTGATAAGACTGTTCCTATTGTAAGCATACTCAATAAATAGGATAAAATAATAAAAAGCGTGTATGAGGGGCATTAATTTGCACCCTTCTGTAAAAATAAAGGCAGCAAGTGAAATTCAAATGCTGCCTTTTAGTTAATTCATTCCTTGAATGATTAAAAGACAAAATTTCAAGCAAAATCTTCTATTAAAAATAAACGTTTTAAGCAGTTAATTCGTCAGAGCGATGTGTATATATAAAATACTTATAAATAGTATCTCTATAATTCTTAAAATCTGTTTCTAAGATTTCCAATGTTTGTATTTCATTCTTCAATTTGTCATATACTTCATTAATTCGGTTATATTCTTTCAAAAAATCTTCATATTCTGGACAACGCTTATTAAAACGTACTTTCATTTCTTCAAATACCCATTTACGAAGGAATCCAAATTGAGGAGAATGATACATTCTATAATCAGTTGAATCTAAAGGATTTTTTTTTAATTCTTCAATAATTTCTTGTTTAATTATATCATATTCTTCTTTTTCTTTTTTAAGTTTATTCCATTGTGGAATAATTCGGAGTAACTTCCTTTCTAGAGTTCTTAGTTCATTATTTATTAAATCAATTTCATTCTTCAATTGGGGGTAAATCGCCAAATTACATTGCATTATGCGTTCTATATAAGATTCTATGTCAGAATATATAGATTTTAATTCTCTTAATTTATCCATAAAATCTAGCGCTCCTGCGATTCTCTCACCTTTAAAATGTATTAAATCACGCCCCATTAATGCCAAGTAGCTTTTTTGTTGGAAGTAGCTATTGATAATTTCATAATTATCATTTCTATTTAATAAATCTTCTAAACCTTTTACCATTTCATCTACTTCACTTATAATCCAATCCTCAATAAACGTATTGGGCTCTAAAATCATAGAGTTGTACAGTTCCGCTGTAAAATGCATGGTCTTTATCCACTCTTCGTTTTTTAATAAATGCCTACGTGTATAACGTATAATTTCGCTTTTATTTGCTCCATAGTATCGAATCCAATCTGAATAAGGTAGTATATCAATTCCTTTATATCTTATATTTGTATAGAAATAACTAGAAGCACCATATCCAAAATTGGTTTTGTAAATAACTGTTAAGTCATCATTTAGACAAAACTCAGGCTTAGACCAGCCAATACGTCTATGGGAAAAAGCGAGTACTGACTTATCATCCTCCAGTTTCTTATATATACACTCTAAAAGATATGGTATTATATGTTTATTTATATCTTCATAAAATTTGTTCTTTTGAGAATTTATAAAGTTATGTTTTTTTCTAAATTGTTCAGCAATTTCTTTCTCATCCTTTGCTTCCTTTATTTTTTGATTATATTCATCTATAAACTTCATATAATCTTCACTTTTAACTTTAGTTATATTGGGGCATGCCTGCCAAGGTTCAGATAAGCAATCACAGAAGTTAAAAGATTGCATCAGAACGTTCAATTTTGAGTTTTCAACAAAGTCAATTAGTTCTAAGACATTTCTATTCCTATTTTCTGACATTCGTTTTAACTCATTCAACTGTTTGTTATATGGAAATACCAATTCTATAAAATCTACACGTAATTCCTGCTGGTTCTTTTCCCTTCGTAAAACACAAACATGGGTTTCATTTACTTGTATATCTTTTAAATTCATATCACTAGTATAAAGGTTATACATATAAAATAATAACGACACTTTTACAAATGTACAAATTTATAGTTGAATACCAAGAACTATTACTTATTAATAATTGACAGTCGTTCCTATTTATATTGATGATTTGAGACAGAACTATTCAGAGCATAAATAAAAAATCTCTGGTTTATCCTGTCTCAAATCTCAATTATCAGAAGCTAAGACAATCATAGGTATTTAATAATTCCTCTTGCCTTAAT
>USFW01000065.1 GCA_900553985.1 uncultured Clostridium sp. | reverse complement strand
TTAATTATTAGGCTGATACTCTGAAACATTTCAGGGTATCTACAAAATAATTAAAGGGTTCAAGGAGGATAAAATGGTTGAATGGATTTTATGTATGGGACAAGCTGTTACATTTGGATATTTAATGTATGGACTATTTCTTGAATGTAAGGGAGATGATGAAGAATGAAAAAGTATATGAACTTTAAATATGAAAATGGAGAATGTCAAATATCTTATATAATAAAAGGTTTAGCTGTATCCGTGAGAGGTAGAGGAGTTTCAGAAACAGCAAAAGCAGTATCTGAGATTGTAAACGATATTTGCAGAATAGAGGTGTTGTAATTGAGAATAACGAAAGAAATGGCAATTTTAAATGAAAGAGAAAAGATTTCTAAAATAAAGAAATTCTTACCTGAAATAACAGGACTTAAAGAATTAACAGCTAAGTTAAAGACAGTAGGTATCGGAGAAAGCGACCCGTACACATATATGTACAACAGAGCAGAAGATTTTCACGATATAGGCTTTGTAAGGAGAGGATAAAGCATGACAGTAGACGAAATAATTGCATTTGCAAGTGAAAAATTAGAAAAACATAACATACAGCAGAATATAGAATTTAGATACCATAACGGAGTTTTTCAAGCATTTGTAATGGAAGAAGATTTAAGCTGTGAAATGTTTTATGGAGACGGTACAAGTGTTATAGAAGCCTTAGATAATCTTGTTTATTCCGATGAGGGTATAGCAAATATAGACGATATTATGTATGAAAGATACGAAAAAGAGCAAAAAGAACGTGAATATCAAAACAAAGTTTATTGGGATAAACAACTTTATCATAATGCCTAGGAGGTAAAAATGCTGACAAATGATTTTATAGGTAAGCAAAATAAAAAATATGAAATTATATCTGAAAAAGTTTTTGATAATTTAGAAGTTGTAGCAGTTAGACAAAAAACTTCTAATATTTCATTAATAGTTTTAGGAGAATTAAATAAAGAAATTTATCCTGAAATGGTTGAACTTTTAAGAGATTTAAAGTTGGTGGCATAAATGGACTACGATTATTGGAGAACAATGTCAGATGTCGATTATGAAGCCTTTAATAACTCAAAATACGACGATACAGAAGAAGACTATATAAATGCTTGTGAGGTGTTAAATGGATATAAGACAAGTGAATAAAGAGCTGTTAAGCATAGCAGATATGATAGTTGAAATGAAGAAAAGAGGATTTAAAGAGCAATATCCAATGTCTTATGAATTTGCTGATAAATCACTTGAAGAAAGATTTAAAAAACTTGAAGAAATGATAAAAGAAATAAGGGAGGACTAACAAGATGAGTATTTTAAAAAAAATATCAGAAGCAAGAGTTAAACTTCAAGACACAAAAATAAATAAGAGTGGAGAGAATAAATTTGCAAAATTTAAATATTATGAACTTTCAGATTTTCTTCCAACATTAAATAAAATTAATTTAGAATTAGGAATTTGTACAAGATTTGAGATTATAGAAAACAATGCTTGTTTAACAGTATTTGATATAGATAAGCAAGAAGATAATGTTACTTTCACAATTCCATATGTAAGCAGCGAATTAAAAGGGACTACTAAAATACAAGAATTAGGAGCAACAATAACATATCTTAGAAGATATTTATTTTTAGTAGCTTTTGAGATAACAGACGGCGAGGTTGTAGATGCTCAACCATTACAGGAACAACCAAAATCAAAAGTTGAAGATAAAAAACCTTTTGATAGAAAACAAGCTGAAAAATGTATTCTTGAATTAGTTGGAGATAATACAGATTTACTTGAGAAAGAAATGGAATTAAAAGGTATTAAATCTTTTGCAGAAGCAGACGAAAGAATATTAAAAATGCTATACAAAGATATAAAAGCAAGATTAAAAAAATAGGTGATAACCTATGAGAAAGTATGTAGACGTTACAATTCATAACGGAGTATTTGGACAGCCTTTCAGGGCTTTTCATATAAATATAACAAATTATAAAGGAGAAAATGATATGACAAAAAGAGAATTCGCAGAAAGATTTTTTAAAAAGGCAGATTTACAACACAAGGTACAAGCAGAAAGATTAGTAAATATTTTCCTTGAAACTATTAAAGAATGTGTTATTGAAGATAACAAAGTTGAATTTACAGGATTTGGTAGTTTCTTTACAGTAGATAAGCCTGAAACAAAAGGTAAAAATCCTAGAACAGGAGAAGAAGTTATAATTCCTGCTAAAAAAGTTGTTAGATTTAAAGCAGGTAAAAACTTTAAAGAAATTGTAAATAAATAAGGATAGCTCCACTGCAATAGAACTATCCTCGAGGTGCTTATAGTTTGCCGACCGTAAGCACCTCAATTATATCATAGCGAGGTGATTATATGCCATTCTTATATAACATAATTTGTGATGATATTATAATTCTAAGAAATTTGATTAAAGAAGAAGCAATGGAAATAGCCAGAAAACATAATATTACAAAAAGAAAACCTAAATCATTTTATTATGTTGTTAGAGCTTAGGAGAATATATATGAAACTAAAAATTAAAAAACAAGGCTCTTTCATCTGTGGAAGATTAAGCCTAT
>USFW01000064.1 GCA_900553985.1 uncultured Clostridium sp. | reverse complement strand
AATGGGAATGGAAACATTTATTTGAAGATAATAGCATAATAGTTTATTCAGATGAATTAGAAATGAGAATAATAAAAAATATATCTTCAAATGATATGTATAGAGCTTTTGTAAATTTGATTTATTTATATATAGCATATGGAATAAGTCAAGATGAAGTATATTCTATATATTATGAAAAATGGCAAAAAAATATGAAAAGACCTTCTGAAGATTGGACTTTGAAAAAATAAAAAAGTGAGGTAATATATGAATGATAAGATGTTACGTGTTAAAGAGGTCATGGAGATTTCTGGGTATTCTTTAAATAAATCTTATGGCATAATTAAAGACATTAAAAAGAAATACAAATTAAAATATCCTGAAGCATTTGTGCCGGAGAAAATTTTTAAAGAATATTTAGGACTAGATAAGGTGTAGAAATGCACCTTTATTTTTTCATCAGGTTTTACAGGGAGGTAAAAAATGAAAAATCCAAATGGCTTTGGCACTGTATATAAAATGGCAGGAAAAAGGAGAAAAAAATGGAGAGCTGTTAAGACTATAAAATGGGAAAACGGAAAACAAAAAAGAGTTACTATTGGATATTATGAGAGTAAGCAAGAAGCAATGGAAGAACTAGGAAAATTTGTTTACAATCCAAATGCAAAACTTACTATAAAAGATGTCTACGAGATGTGGAGTAAAACACATTATGAAAAAATATCCCCTAGAAGTAAACTAAATATGCAATCAAGGTATAATGTTTATGTTTCTAAATTAGATGATAAATATATATCTGAAATTACATTACAAGAATTACAAGATTTTTTTAATAATACAAATGCTTCATCAAGTATATTAAATCACATAAAAGCATTATTAAGTATGATTTTTAATTATGCTGTAAAAAATGACTTTATTGAAAAAAATCCTGTTAAATACATAGAGATAGGAAAATATAAAAAAGTATACGAGAAAAAAGAGTTTACAGAGGAAGAAATACAAATTCTATGGGATAATTTAGACAAACCTTTTGTAGATACTATTCTTATTCTTATCTATACAGGCATGAGAGTAGGGGAAATGTTAAATTTAAAATTAGAAGATATAAACCTTGAAAATAAAACAATATTTGTTTCAAAAAGTAAAACAAGTGCAGGTGTAAGATATATACCAATAAATAGTAAAATATTCCCAGTGATTATTAAAAAGATGTGCAACCAAAAATATTTAATAACAAATTCTAAAGGAAAAAATTATAGTTATATTTCTTACAGATACAATTTTGAAACTGCTTTAAAAAATCTTGGTATACAACCACATACTCCACATGAATGTAGACACACAACAGCAACTCTATTAAGTAATGCAGGAGCAAATCCTATTTCTATTGCAAAAATTATGGGACATACTGACTATAACGGAATGACAGCTAAAGTTTACACACATAAAAATGAAATAGAGCTTGAAAAAGCTATAAATACATTAAATTGAAAAAGAGTGCTACGTGTGTGCTACCTATTGTAAAAAATGCAAAAAATATATAAAATTTAAAAAATAGAAAAATTATAAAAACCTTATTTTTTAATGTATACTCATTTTTAAGAATTTCTGATAAAATATACTTTATAAAAAAAAGTTATATGTAAATATCAAAAGGAGGTTTTTAAAATATGACTATCAAACAGCTGACATATCTTCTTGAAATTTCAAAATGCGGTTCTTTAAATAAAGCAGCCCAGTCTCTTTATGTGACACAGCCAAATATTACAAAAGCTATAAAAGAACTTGAAAATGAATTGAATACCACTTTATTTTACAGAAATACAAAAAGTAAAAGCATCACATTCACACCAGAAGGAATAGAACTTCTTTGGTATGCCAAAAGTCTTACAGAGCAGTTTAATATTATTGAAAATAGATTTATAAAAAAATTAAATTCAAATTATCAAAAATTTTCTGTTTCTACACAACATTACTCCTTTGTTGCTGCAGCATTTATCAATTTTTTACAAAATAAAATGGGAAATAATTTTGAATTTATTTTAAGGGAAGAAAAAACACATGAAGTAATAGAAGATGTAAGAACTCAAAAAAGCAGTTTGGGAATCCTTTTCATTTCTGAAGAAGCACAGCCTTTTACAAAAAATTATCTTGATGCTAAAAATATAGAATTTTTCTCATTAAAAAAATTTAATCCTCATGTCTTTGTAAGAAAAAGCCACCCTCTTACAAAATATAAAAATGTCACTATGGAAGATTTAAAAGATTATCCTGCTGTATTTTTTGAGCAAGAAGTAAATGCAGTAAACTTTTATGAAGAACTTTTAAATCTTAAGAGTTACACACAGATAATAAAAGTTACTGACAGAGGAACAATTTATAATATTATACAGCATACAGATGCATATAATATTGGAACAGGAAATATTGTAAAAGAAATAGGAAACGACAGTATAGTTACTATTCCTATATCAGAAAATCTTCCTAAAATAGATGTTGGATGGATAAAATTAAAAAATGTTTCTCTTGATAAAAATATGAAATTTTTTATTAATGTATGCAAAGATTATTTAAAATCAGAATAAATAATTCTTATAAAAAATAAAGGGGCTGTTGCAAATTGATGATTTTCAATCATTAATTTGCTCAGCTCTTT
>USFW01000063.1 GCA_900553985.1 uncultured Clostridium sp. | reverse complement strand
ATCCAATGGGATTTAGTATTAAAACATATAGAAAATAAACAAGGAAAAACACAAGAAGAATTAAAAAATGATAGTACAACATGGGGAAATTATAGTAATGCAACATTTGAAATAACAAAAGGAAAATATTCAACAAATAATGGAAGCTCATTCTCAGAAGTAAATGGAACATATACAAAGCCAGCAAGTAATGTTTTATTAACAACAGGAGCAACAGAAAGAAATAGTGTGTTAAATATATATGACTTGGCTGGAAATGAATGGGAGTGGACATTAGAAAAAAGCACGTATACTGGCAGTCCGAGTGTTTACAGGGGAGGCTTTTACAACTACAGTGGGTCTGACTATCCAGCTTCTCACCGCAATGGCCTTACCACTTCTTACGGCTTCAACTATATTTCCTTTCGTCCAGCTTTATGGTAGGACTGAATGCTAAAGCCGTCAAACCATAAAAAGCCAAGAAAGTTATTTTAAAAGTAGAGAGTAAAACTGATATCCGGACATAATTGATAAATCCCTTCATATAGGGGGAAAGCAAAGCAAAAAAATACGACCAATAATAGAGAAAACCACGAAAAATATCATTGTTTTTCGTGGTTTTCTGTAAACTAGGCATAATTAAAAAAGGATATATATGTAATATCCATAATATGGAAAAGAGTTATACGTCATAGAGGACAAAATTGAATTTCAAAGTAAAATTAATTTCATTGTAATAACATAAATTAAAAATAGTTAAACCTAAATTAAAGAAAGAGTATAGTCTATAAGCTTTACGATTATTAAGCTTACGGGTATCACGTATTTTAAGGTGATAGCGATGTTTATTTTTAACATAGTCAACACCAATAATAGTGAGCCAAACAAGAGCAATACACATAACGGTAAAAAGAGAAGTAAAATGTTCAATTTTTTGAGTATTTGTAGATTCTAATCTAAAACCATTTGATTTTTGCGATTTAAAAATGCATTCAATAGAACCAAAACGATAAGAATAATTTTTAGTAGCACGATGAGGGTTATCATTAGTAACAATATACCAAATATCAGAATTAGAATGATTAGTATAAGTAGGAACAACAATATTAGTTTTAAACAATTTTCTAGTAAAAAAAACATCAGAAAGAATTTTTGAACACTGAGAAATTGGCTTAATATCTCTGAGATGTTTAGTAACAAGCAATCCTTTTTTATCAAAGAAAGAAAAAGTAAAGAAAGATTTAGCACGAATGCAATAGAAACAACCGAAGGCTTTGAATATGAGATAATATTTCAATATGAGGGAACCATCTATCAGCAAGAAAAATAATGTGATAATGCTTATCAAAAAAAAGATTAGAGCAAAAAGAAATACCTTGTTTAATAATATCCATAGAATAAGCATCAGGATTGTGTTTGCCTTTAAAGCAACGAAACCAAATAGGAATACCTTGTCTGCCAATGCGAAGAGAAAAGAGAAGAATAGTAAATTTGTCTTTGCAAAACATATGGTCAAAAGAAATATGGACATAATTATCAGGATGTTTGACACAAAATTTAGAAATAATATGCTTAATAAAGATTTCGAAAAGAGAATATGAAATAGAAGAAAAAGAGTTGAAGAAACGCCTAAAGCGACGTTCAATAGATTCGAGATGAATAAGAGAGAAGTTATCCTTTAATTTACGAGAAAAATCAGAAGTGACAACAGATTCAGCCGAAATCATAGCAAGAATAATATAACACAAGTTTTTAAGTAAAGGTTTAGAAATAGAAAATTTTTTGAAAAAGTTGCGTAAACTACTTGCAATTTTTTCTTGATTATAATATGCTTTCATAAAAGCATTCCTCATTTGTATATATTTTTGTTTTCAAGTAGATTATATAAAAAGGAATGCTTTTTTGCAATATATAGCTAAAAATAATGAGAATTGAATATAATAAAAGGAAGGTTTTAGACAAGATATATGTCTATGACCTTCTTTTTAAAAAAGTGTCCGGATATCAGAGTATAGAGTTAGAAAATAAAAGTGTAGTAGTAGTAAAAGGCTATAATGAAATAGCAGATTATTGTTATAAAGATTTAACAAAAGGTAGTATAATAGGAATGCAAGGATATTTAAATTCAAATAAGGAAATTATAATAATAAATATTAAGGAGTTTTTATAAAGAATATTTTACTTTTTATACCGAAAGATGATTAAAAATCTAAAACATTAACATTGGCGAATAATGTCGAAAAGTTTTTGTTGACAACTTATGTAAAATATTGTAAAATACAAAAAATACAGGAGGTGATTATATAGTTAAAAAAAATAAAACTATTCAAGAATGGTTAGAAATAAAAAATATTTTTAATGAAGGAATTATAGAATTAGAAAATAATAAATTTATTAAAATATTAAAAATAACTCCAATTAATTATAATTTAAAATCCGATTTGGAGAAATCATCAATATTAAATTCATATAAAATTTTTTTAAAAACTTGCAATTTTGATATTCAAATATTAATTCAAAGTAATAAAGAAGATTTAAGTCATCACATTTCAAAAATAAAAAATAATGTAAATAATGAAAAAAATGAAAAGTTAAAAATTATATCAGAAAATTATATCGAATATATTATCAATTTAAATAAAATAAAAAAATCATCATCAAAAGATTTTTATATAATTATATCTAATGAAAAAATAAAAAATAATGAAAATATAAATTCATATGAAATAATAAAAAATGATTTAAAAGAAAAATATTTTAAAATAAAAGAATGTTTATCAAGATGTGGAAATTCTGTTATTGAAATTAATGAAAAAGAAAAAATTGAAGAAATATTTTTTTCTTTTTTGAATACGAGAAACTATTT
>USFW01000062.1 GCA_900553985.1 uncultured Clostridium sp. | reverse complement strand
AATATATTATTTATATTTTTTTCAATATTATAAAAATTTTTAAATTTATATATTTTATTTTTTAATATTTCTTTTTTTAATTTTAAATTTTTTATATTTATTTTGTTGCTCTTTTGGAAATTTATGGATTTTGATTTTCTGTAAAAATATTTCTTTTTAATATAAAACTTTTTAGTATTACCTTTGGAATAATTAAACATATATGAATAAAAATTTATTTCTTCTGAGCTAAAATTTATTATTAAAATCCTATAATTTTTATCTGAAAGTACCTTCGATAACATTAGGGTTATCACACTTTTACCACTTGCTTTATATCCAACTACATTAATTACTCTTCCCTTACAAATTTCTTTTATGTTAATTTCTTTTTGTTTATATTTTATGTTCTTAATAAGCAATATCGGTTTCTTAAATAATTCTTTATAATAAAAAATCTTGTTTTTTGAAAAAAATTTTTTATTATTATTTGGCATATTTTTTATATTTTTAATTTCATTCATTTTTATAATTTGTTTTAATTCATTAATTTCTTTTTTTAATTCTTCTTCCTTATTAATTTCTTTTTCTTTTATTATTTTTATTAAATATTCTAATGTAATTTTATTATTATAATAAATTTCATTAATATTTATTTTTTTTAATTCACTTTCTTTTATTTCATTTTCTTTTTCTAAAATAATTATTATTTTTATTTTTTTATTAATTTTTTTTATTTTTTTAATTAATTCAATAAAATTAATTTCTCCTGGTAATTTTTCATTTATTATAATTATATCAAAATAATTATCTTCATTTAATATTTCTAAAATTGCTTCTTTATATTGTATATCTTTATATGGAATTTCTATAAATTCTTGATCTGATAATTTTTTATTTAAATTAGGATTATTAATTGCTGTCAGAATTTTTTTCATTCTTTTTATTCCCTTCTACTATTTGCTTTTCAATATCTGAGCATTCTATTTTTGTAAGAATATGGTCTTCTCCTACAAACATTAAACATTCTCCTCTTTTTAATGATTTAATTTCAACTTTTTCTTTTTCTGTTAAATTAGTATATTCTGATAATATTTTTATATTTTCTTCCTCTAATGCAAAAAATGTTTTTATGCTTGAATTATTTAATATACTTCTTCCATATGTTCCATTATCTAAACTGAAAATATCTGATATATCTTGTGTTATTGCTACACTACTTCCTCCATATTTTCTTATAGTTTTAAATATTTTATAAATAAAACTTGCTACATCTTTATTTGATGTTACTCCTATAAGCCTCCAAATTTCATCTAAATAAATTGCCTTTTTTTCTTTTCTATTTTCTTTTATTTTGTCCCAAAAAATATCTATAAATAAATACATTCCATATTTTAAATTTTCTTCTCCTAAATCATATACATCTGCTATTATTAAATCTTTTTCTAATTCTATATTTGTATAATTATTAAAAAATTTCATAGAACCTTTTATAAATGGAATTAATTTTATTGCGAATTTTTTTGTTTTTTTATCTGACACTAATATGTTATATAAATCTTCTAATAATGGCATATCTTGACTTTCCTTAAATTCTTTTCCCATTATTTTTTCTTCACTTCTTTTATATAAACTTTCATCATTAAAAGTTATTCCTTTTAGATTATATGTTTCTATTAATTTTTCTTCTAGTAAAGCTTTTTCTTCTTCATTTAATTGTCCAAAAATCAAATTAAAAAATCCTATTAATTTACCAATTTTAGTTGCTAAATATCCATTTTCTCCATCTTCTATACTCTCACTTCTTATATCTAAAATATTTATATATGTATTAGAAGTTGGTCCTATTTTAATATTTGTTCCTTCTAATTTTTCACAAATATTATCATACTCTCTATCTGGGTCAATAATATATTGGCTTATTCCTAATAACTTATATCTTAATATTAATAATTTTGTATAAAAAGATTTTCCGGCTCCACTTGTTCCAAATATACATATATTTGCATTTTTATATTTTTTATTATCATATCTATCTATAAAAACTAAAGAATTATTATATATATTTGTTCCTATAAAAATTCCATCTTGGTCAAAGATTGTTGATGATATAAAAGGATATGTTGCTAACAATCCTGTTGTCAAAATATTTCTTCTTGCCATTTCTTTTATTAATTTATTATTTGACATTGTAGGTAAACAAGATAAAAATAACTCTTCTTCTCTAAAATTTGTTCTTCTTGTTTGTAGTCCTTTACTTTGTGTTATTCCTTCTATTTTATTTAAATAATATTCTAATTCCTGAATTTCCTTTGAATATACAATTATGTAAATATATAAAAAATACATATCTTCATTATTAACTTGCATTTCTTTTCTAATATATTTTGCATCATTATATGTAAAAGCTGCAATATCTATATCTTGTCTATTTTCATTACTCCCTTTTAACTCTACCCCTACGTTTCCGATATGATAGGTTAAATCTTTTATAATTTTATATGAATCTTGTTTTTCATAAAAAATCGATATATTCATATTAATATTTGTTTCAATTAATGTTTTTAATATAATATCAGTTTGTTCTCTATAATAATTTACAATAGCTAAGCCAGCAAAATACATATTATCAATTTCAATATATTTTGGATTTTCTAAATTTATATATGCTGGTGCAATTTTATCTTTTGTTGTAATACCACCTTTAAATATTTTATTTTTTACTTCTTTTTTTATTTTTTTTAGAATTTTATTTTTCCTCCTCTATTTTTATATTAATATTTTATTAATTATTTTTTAATAATTAATCGCTTTTATTTATTTATTTTATTTTTTTTCTATTTTTAATAATTAATTAATTTTATTTAATTTTTTTTTTATTATTTATTTTTTAATAATTATTTATTTTATTTAATTTATTTTTTTATTATTTATTTTAATAATTATTTATTTTATTTAATTTTTTTTTTATTATTTATTTTAATA
>USFW01000061.1 GCA_900553985.1 uncultured Clostridium sp. | reverse complement strand
AAACTTCATCTGTTGATACCTGCAGATATTTTTTATTTTCTTTATATACTGGATATCCTTTTTCATCTTTTCCGATTGTCCAATATTTCTTTGCTGTATCTAAAAGAGTCTGAGTTCCAAGAATATTTGTTTCAAGGAATAGTTTTGGATTTTCAATACTTCTGTCAACATGAGATTCTGCTGCAAAGTTTACAACATAGTCAATATCATATTTTGAAAAAATATTTTCAACTAAGTCGTTATTGCAGATATCTCCTTTTACAAACTCTACTCTTTTATCTCTTAATTCATTTTTAATATTTTTTAAATTTCCAGCATATGTTAATTTATCAAGAACAACTACAAAAATATCTTCATGTTTATTTAAAATATATTTAAGATAATTTGCCCCAATAAATCCTGCTGCCCCTGTTACTAGATATGTTTTCATTTTTCTTTCCTCCTCAAAAATAATAACTGAACTTTAAAATCTTTATCGCTTAAAAATATAACAAACACAGTTATAAAAGTTATGCTTCCTATTATTACTCCATTTATTATCCACTCAAACCATGAATTTACAGTTTTTAATGAAATAAATTTTAAAATAAAATTGCAGGCAAATAATGAAATAATTATTAAAATCAGATAATTTCCATAAATTTTTATATAATCTTTTACATTTTTATCAAAACATCTTTTAAAAACCATTATTGGTCTTGTTATTGAAATAATTAAAATATTTGATATTATTGTTCCGATAATCACTCCATCTAATCCCATGTATTGAACTAAAATCAATGAAACTATAAAATTAATTACAGCCTCTGATATTGGCAGTTGAATATCATCAAAGAATCCACTTCCTTCTTTAAAAATATCCAGTATGCTTCTAAAACTTTGAATAAATAAATTTATCATAATTAAAAATACTGTTAATTTGGGTAATATAAATTCTTTCCCAAGCCATAAAATAATAAAATTATTTATTAAATTATAAGTGCAAAATGAAAATAAAATACTGCTGAACAAAGATAAAATATTTAAACCTTTCCAATAATTAAAAATATTTTCTTTATTGTTTTCTGCAATAAATTTTCCTACTTTAGGTTTTAACACATTTAAAATTATACTTAAAGCTGTCATTATCATTTGAACTATCATTTGATAACTTGCATAAATTCCTACAATTTCAAGGGAAATAAATTTTGAAATTAAAATTAAATCTGTATTAAAAACTACTAAACCAGCTAGCTTATGCCAAAAAAGATTTTTCAAATTTTTTGTTATTGATTTATCTTTTATTTCAGTTTTAAAAACATATGAATAGTATTTTTTATAATGAGTTTTATAAAAAATATACTGAATAATATTGTCTAAAATTAAAAGTAAAATAAAAATTAAAAATGATTTCAACTTTACTATTACTAAAACTTGTAATAATTGACAAAATATCTTACTCCCGCCTTGAACTAATCTTACAAATCCAAACTTCTGGTCTGCTGTAAATAAAATAGAATATTTTATAAAACTATAACTTAATGCTGTACTTGTTACATATAAACTCCAATATAAATAAATATTTTTATCAACCATTTTATCTTTTATAAAAAATGGAATAATTGGATTTAATAATAAGCCAATCAATAAAATAAATAAAAATATTTTATTGTATAATAATGTAATCGTATTAATTACTACACTTATCTGTTTATGATTTTTTTCTACAAGCGGCTTATATAGAGCATAAGTTGATGCTGAAGCAAGACCTATTTCTGCTAAGTTTAAATATGCAAGAAGTTGAGTAAATAATTTCATCAAACCTAAATTTTGTATACCAAGATAAAAAGCAAAATATCTATTCACAAGAAATAATATTATCCCATTACATATTGTTATACTAAAATTAATAAAAATTTCTTTTAAAAATTTATTTTTTATCATAAAATATTTCCTTATTAAAAATATAGTCAGTAATTATAAAATAGATTACATTAAAATAATAATATAAAGCAGTAGCTTCCATAAACCCAAAAATTAAAATAATTGAAAAAATTTTTATTGCTTTGTAATCTTTTTGTTTAAACAATATTATCATAGTTACTATTGTTAATAGTAAAATTAAAAGTAAACCTATTTTCCCATTTTCAAACAATATTCTTAAATATGCATTATCTAAAGGATAAATCCGATAATCTTTATCTATAATAATATTATTAAAATATTTAGGTTTAAAATTTATCAAATAATAATCAAAAAGATAAAATCTTCTACTAAACACTTGATCTATTCTTGTGTTTTTTAGAAATTTTGGTAACAAAATACTACAAAGGACTAAAATTAAGCCTTCTAAATAAAAGATTATTTTAAATTTTTTAATTAATTTTTCCTTAATAAAAATTAATCCAATAAATAAAATTATCAATAAAAATGTTGTCCTTGAAAATGTTAAAAAGAAAAAAAATACTGAAAAAATAAAAATAAAAAAAATTACAATTTTTTTATAATTATCATAATAAACATAATAAAATAATAAAAATATAGGAAGAAGCAATGACATTGCAGTATTTGGATGTGGAAAACCTAAACTATGTCTAAAAATTTTAAATTTTGCAAATTTTCGTACTTCTTCAAAAATACTACTTTCCAAATATCCAAAACTATTTAATATTAAAGTTAAAACATAGAAAAAAATCATTATATATAATAGTTGCTTTAATCTTGCCTTTTTATTTATAAGCCATGATATTAAAATTATATAAAATGATAAATAATATTTACGTAAAAAAAAAGTACAACAAATTAGAAAAAAATAACATAAATAATTTTTAGAAATAAATATTTTTTTAGAATTTATACAAATCAATAAGAAAGTAAATACTAATAATAATATTCTGCTTATATTTCTATTCTCTAATACCATATAGATAGAAGTTGTATAATATGTTAAAAATAAAATTAACAATGTATTAAAATATATCATATATATTATTTTATTTCTTGATATTTTCATATTGTTATTATATCCTTCATTTTTTTTAGACAATTATAGATTATTTTTAAAAATTCTCCGCTATAAAAATTATAGTTATAAAATTTATACATAATATATTTATATAAT
>USFW01000060.1 GCA_900553985.1 uncultured Clostridium sp. | reverse complement strand
AAGAGGTGGTTTTAATATGGGTAAAAGTTATGTGGAAAATTCTTTGAAAAGATTTTTAAAAAGAAAAGTAAAGGTTACTTTGGGAATGGTAGTTGCTTTTTTAATTACAGGAACCGTTAGTTTTTGTGAAACAGCAAAAGAAACTGTAATATCGGAACTAATTGAATTATCAAATGCAGGACAGAAAATAATAGAGACAGAAAATGATTTAAAATTAACTGCTGATGGAAATTTTATAAGATTATTTAATGACACAACATCTGATGGATATACAGTTAAAGAAAATGAAGTATATTTAAAAATAAATTCAAAAGGTAATATTTTTATAGGAGATGAAACTAAAAAAGCAACAGGTGGAATAGTAGTATCTAGTTGTTCAAGAACAGTAGATATAAATACTGATAGAGGGATATATTTAAATTCAGAAGCTCTTGATATTATACAAGTTTATAATTCAGGTCATGTTAATATAAATGCTAAAGATGATATTATATTAAATGTGCAGGGAGATGGAAATGATTTTGGTTATGATGGATATATCAGTAATGTAAATGTAAATTATGGTGGAAATCAACTTACTAATGTTACTGGACTTAGAAAATCATCTATAAATATTTCAACAGATGGAAATATAGTTTTAAATGGTAAAACTGAAAGAAAGTTAAATGTTGGTATTTTTGGCTATGGACTTAGAAAAAACCATAAAGTTACTAATGGTGATGAAGAAAAAAATAAACCATTTGTTGACGAAGATGGTTATGTTATGTCAGACGAAAATAAGACTTACTTAAAAGGTAAAAAAATAAATATAAATATAGGAAATACTTCCAGCGGGGCAATGGGAATATGGACTAAGGGTTCAGATAAAGTTTTTGTTGATTTAGAAAGTCAAGAAGGAATAGAATTAACTGTAAATTCATTAAATTCCCAAAGTGCAGCTATTAATATACTTGATGGAAATGTAAGTTTAAAATCATTGAATGGAAGTAATATTGTCAAAGGAGAAACAGGAAATAATCAAAGTATGGGTGTTGGTATTTTAGCTGCAGTATATTCTGAAAATGATTATTATTCAAATAAAGTTTCTTTTTTAGCTCAAAAAGACAATGTTATTTTTGGTACGACAACAGCAGTTGCAGCTGGTGGTAAGGAAACAAAAATAGATATAAAAAATATAGAGGGAACAAATTTACTTCAATCAGAAAATGGAGATGTTCTTGATGTAAATTTTAAAGGAAAAGTTTCCCTAATTTCAGAAAAAGGAAATAATGCAATAAAAACTAAAACGGAAGGACAAAAAGCTATAAGTATTTTAAGTGGCGGACAAGTAGAGTTAAATGCTGGAAATTTAAATGAAATCATAGGTAATATATTAGTTGATGGAGAAAACTCTTTATTACATTTAACAGGTAGTGCTTCTACTGTTACAAGCAAAAATGATATTTCTGTTATGGAAAAAGGAAAAATAGAAATAGATTCTTTAGAAAATAAGGTAACAGCCAAACTATTAGCGCAAACAGGAGGTGAAATATCAGCAAAATTTAATGGAGCAAATTCTAATTTTACAGGTGCAGCTTCTCTTGGTGAAAGCAATGATGGGATAATAAATTTAACTGTAAATAATAGAGGAAAATGGAATAATACAGCTAATAGTACAGTGAGTAGTTTAGATTTTAATAATGGTATAGTTGATATGTCATATACAAAAGATAATCAAGATTTAACGATTAAAAATATGTTAGGAGAAAATGGTATTTTTGTAATGGATATATCTACTGAAGATTTAAAACATGAAAATGGAAAGACAGACTTTATTAATGTTGAAGATGCAGATAAAGCTCAAACTCATTTTATTGAAATAGGAAAAAACTCCATTGAAGAATTATTAAATTATGATTTTGATAATAAAAATCCTGATAAAGCTATTTGGTTTGCAGATACTGACCAAAACGTAAGTTTTAAAGGAAAAACATTTTCAAGTCTTGCAAATGTTTTAGATTATACTCCAATAATAGAAACAAATAAAAGAGATTTTTCAACTAACGGAACAAACTGGTATATCACAGGACTTGATAAAGAAGAAAATGAAGTCCCTCAAACTGTAATAGATGATTTATCTTTCCTATATAATGCTGCAATTTCAAGACTTGAACTTGACACTCTTCATAAAAGAATGGGAGAAATAAGAAATTACGAAAATACTCAAGGTATATGGTTTAGAACATCAGCGGGAGAATTAAAATCAGATGTATCTGATTCATCATTTGAAAATGATTATTATATGCTTCAAGTAGGATATGATAAAAAGAAAGTTTCTGAAAAAGGAAATTGGTTTACAGGATTTGCTGTAAGCAGAAGACAAAATGATATTGACTTTAGAAATGGAGATGGAGAGAGTGAAAATATAGGATTATCTCTTTACAGATCTTTTGCAGGGAAAAATAATACATATTTTGATTTAATAGGAAAATACACTTATCTTGATACAGAATATAAAGTGCATAACAGTAATTCTGAAATGAAAGCTGATTATGATACATGGGCAGGAACTTTAAGTGCAGAGTTTGGTAAAAAGTACAGCAGTAAAAACGATAAATGGTATATAACTCCTCATGCACAGCTTAATTATACTTATGTAAATGGAGAAGATTATACAACAAGCACTGGTGTAAAAGTGGAGCAAGATAATATTGACAGCTTAATTGGAAGAATAGGAGTTTATGCTGGAAAAGATTTTGAAAAAAGTTCTCATTACTTAAAAGTTTCAGTTCTAAATGAGTTTATGGGAGATTATGGTGCGGTAATAAAAGGAGCAGATACTTCACTTACTAAAAAAATAGATGGCGATGACACATGGACAGAAGTAGGAATAGGAGGAAACTTCCAAGTAGGAAACAGCGGAACAACTCATATTTATTATGATGTAGAAAAAACTTTTGGAAGCAGATTTGAAACTCAGTGGCAGGGAACATTAGGATTTAGAATAAGTTTTGATAAAATAAACGACCTTTTCACAGCTCCTGCAAAGCCTCTTACAAAGAATAAAACAAAAGAGGGAAGAACTACAAACAGAAAAGTAGAAGTAAACTATAATTAAACGAAAATAACTTACATCTTATATGCTTATATACAAAAATAAATAATTTAGGGGGGCTGTTGCAAATTGATGATTTTCAATCATTAATTTGCTCAGCTCTTTTTCT
>USFW01000059.1 GCA_900553985.1 uncultured Clostridium sp. | reverse complement strand
TTAACTAACTATTACTAACGATTTTGAACTGTCAATTTTTAGTTGATAGTTCCTTTTTCTTCCCAAATACTAGCCATATTATTATCAAATAAGCCATATTGCACTGTGTAATTATCTCCAATAAAATAATTTGCTATAAGTTCTAAATCTTCTTGTTTTATTCTTTTTTTGTTTGTTTCTTTTATTCTTACATGCTTAACAATTTTTTTATTTTCTGGGATATGGTCAAAAAATATTTCATAATTTTTATAGTGATAAGCACCTATGAATTTATAATATTTCTTTTCTTGCTCATTAAGAGCATTATCATAAAACACTCTCATTCTCTGTGTCATTGCTTCATCTTTTTCAAATTCTGACTTTAATTTACTCATTCCGTTTTCTCCTTAAATGCTTTGAAATGATTTGGATAAACTTTATCTTTTTTTAATTTTTTAACTATATTTTCAGAAAGCCATACTCCGTCAATGTGATATTTTTCAGAAAATGCTTTAGCTTCTACGTTATGAAACTCTGTATGATGTTCTCTACATAGAGATATAAACCTTGTTTTTAATCCGTCGTCATGTTCATAACCACCTATACTATTTACACTATCCCAATGATGTAGGTCTATTTCTCTTTGCTCTGTTGTAGCTCCACATATTGCACAAGTCTTATTCATAAGGCAAGCTATAACATATTTTCTTATATCAGGAACTATTTCTCTTGCAGACTTTACAGTTCTATTTTTTCCATGTCCCTCTACAACTTTTAAAGTGCAACCTGTTAAATTTAAAGCATGTTCAATAACAAATTGGATAAAATCAGTTGCAACTTTCATTGTCGCCGCATTCCTTTTATAAGGACTGCATGAAAAATCTTCAATACAGTTTTTTATGCAAAATTCAGCTTTTAAAAGTTCTCTTAATTCTTCAGGCTCATATCCTATTATCTCGGAATAATCTCTACATAATGCAAATATCATCTTCATTTGGTCTAGGGATAATCTTTGTATTGGCTCAACTTCCCATGTAGATTGTTTAAGAACTCCAAAGAAATTTTTTACTTTTTCCTCTGTTATTACCCCTTTAGCAGTAGGGACTAAAACTTTTATATGATTATTTTCTTTGTCTATGTCTATGATATACTGCATTAAATCCCCCTTATTGCTATATATGTTAATACTCCCACAATGCAAAAACATATTAAATGTGCTTTCATGCTGTTTTTTCCTCTCTCATCTCTAATATCATTTTATTGACATTAATTCCCATACAATTTGGAATAGTTTTATTTTCAAGACTTTCCATTTTTTCAGCATAACTTAATACCCATTTTTTAGCCTTTTCTTTATTCCCAATATAATTTATTGTTTTATCCTCTGAAATCCCTGTAAGCATTACTGGAATATCTGTATTTTTTCTTGTTGCATATCCCTTGTATAGCTTAGGAAATTCAAATGTCATGAATTTTTCAAAATCATCTCTGTCCATTTTTCCGAGTTTTATCCAACCACCTAAATCTCTCACTACTAAGTGAATTATAGGGTCATCAAACACTACTGTGTTATATGTTCCTATACTGCTTAAACCTATTTCAAGTTTATTTTTAGCTTGTGAGATTCTGATATTTAAATCATCTTCTCTAGTACCTAAACAGAATTTTCTTATTTCTGCAGGACTTGGCAAAGATGTATAAGGTCTTTCTCTAAGCATTGTATTTATACCTTGAATAAACAATTCATCAGGGATATCATCTAAGAGCATTTTATATAATTTAAGTTGTGGCTCTGTAAAAGCTACTGCATTCATTCCTTTTGTAGCTTGATGTATTGTTTCTATAAGGGCTACACCCTCCATGAATATTCTTAAATCCATTAATATACACCTCCATTTTCTTCCAGCCATTTTTGAGCATAGCTTTTTTTCTGAACAGCAGATTTATTTATTTTTATAGGGAATACCCCTTGATATTGATTAGCCATACTGTCGTCTATGCTTAATATTAAATGGTTTTCATCTGTATATTTTGAGCCAATCTGTTTTAACATGGTTGAAATTACTGTGTATGTCTTAATAGGCTTTTTAATCTCTTTTCTGTAAGATATAAATTCTTTTATTTTATCTTTTAGCTCAAAAGAAATATTTTCCTGTTCGAGAGTTTCCAAGATGTCCTGCGTATTATTCTTTTTATAATTATTCTTACTAGTGTAATTCTTTTTAAAGTTATTATTACTAGCATACAGTGTTCCTGTACTACTGTGAGTACAGTCTTCTATACTACTGTTAGTACACTCTTCTGTACTACTGTGAGTACAGTTCTCTGTACTAGTACAACTTTCTGTACTACTACACTCTTCTGTACTCCAAACTTTAAGATAATAAATATTGCTTGAATTAAAACATTTAATTTTATCTATTAAATCTAATTTTTCTAAATCTTTTAAATTATTTGATACTGTTGTTTTACTATTGCATTTTAAATCTGCCATAAGTTCATCATAAGAATATTTAATATAGACATCTCCGTCTTCATCAATCCAATTGTTTTTAGCTGATAATCTTGTTCTTTCATACATCAGAACATAAGTTTTAAAAGCTCCTAAAGATATTTTATTTTCTATAAGTAAATCCATTAGCCATTTTGGAACTTGGTAATATACTAAACTATTTAAGTCATCAAATTTTATTTTAGTCATTTTCTATCTTCTCCTTAATAAGAATAAAATCACTTTCTTCTAAAAATTTGTAATCAATTTTTATCGTAGTATCATCAATTTCTTTTGATTCTGAATTTAATTTAGGTTTGAATTTTGATATATAATATAATTCAAGAATATTCGTATCTGATTTTGTTAAAGGTAATTTATATTTCAGATAAAATCCTTGCCTTTCTTTAGTACTATCTAATATCCTTGAACCTAAATTTTTACTTTTTCCTATGTAAATAAGATTTTTATTCTCATCATAAAGAAAATATAAACCATGAACATTTAACAAATTTTCTAATGTACTTATAAATTCTTCAGTTGGTATATAATCACATTTTTCAAATGCAAATTTAATATCTTCATAAACTTGACTACCTAATTCATGTCTTTTCATAGATTCTTTAATTCCATAACCTTGATAGCAATTATCTTTCGCAATAGATATTATTTTTCTTATTTCAGCTTGATTACTAGGGTCAAATTTCAGAAATTTAGTAAAGCGATTAATAAGATATTGACAAGTTTCATCTCCATTAATCGCTCTCTCTGTTAAAAATAACAAGGCTTCCAAATCACTATCGCTAATTTCCATATGTTTATAACAAAAATTTGAAAAATGATATAAAGTCTTGAAATAAAATTCTTTTTTCATATAATGTCCTCCTGTCTTATAGGAGTACTTGCGGG
>USFW01000058.1 GCA_900553985.1 uncultured Clostridium sp. | reverse complement strand
ATAAAGATTTATACAAGAGATTTTTCTTAAAAAATAGTTCCTAAATTTAAAAACTTGAACTTAGTTCCTGTACCCGTGGGTGGAATACTAATGATGTACAACACCTCAAACCCTGCAGAAATCTATCCTAATACTACTTGGGAGTTATTAGCAAATGATAAATATTTAAAAACCACAACAGGTACTCCATTAAGTTCTGGTGGAAGTAATAGCTTTAAAATTGAAAAAGTTAATCTTCCTGCTCAAAAATTGCAATTAGATAGTTTTTCTTTGACAAGAGGTACTATGGAGATTAAAGGTTCTATTCCAATAGATGAGTACTTAATGAGGTCACATGAGCCAGCTGGTGCTTTTTATAAAGAAATGACAACAACTGTTAACCAAAGAAATTCCAATGAAGCAAGAGGTAATATAGTTGTAAAATTTCAAGCCTCGCGTTCATGGACAGGTTCTACTTCATTAGCTAGTCCATACACTACAAATATGGGGTCAGGAACAGCTATAACAATCAATCCAACTTATATTACAGTTAGAACATGGAAAAGGTTAAGTTAATCTTTTCCAAAACTTTAAAGTAATATAGTTTGGTTGAATATTAAGGGGTGTACCACTTCCTAATGTTTCTGTTTGTAAAGAAAAGCTACCTGTTGTCCCATTCCCATTACTAGAAGTTTTACCTACGGAAGCAATAATTGAAGTTCCTTTAATATAATAAGATTCATCATAGCGATCTCTATAACTTCCACGCAAAGGAGATTGTTCAGAATTCAATACACTACCTTGCCCTTCGCTAGTAGAAGTTTCATTAGCAAACTCATAGTGAAAATGACTTCCAATAGTGGCTGTCGCTGTTCCTGTTGATAATCTAACATTAGGAAGATTAGCTTTACTAATGCTTATAGAATTACTACCACCTGTACTTAAAGAAGTATTACCACTTTGGATATACTTTCCACTTGTGATTAATTCCCAAGTAGTCCCTGAGAACAGCTCGGCAGGATTAGTATTATTCCACATAGTAAGTACAGCTCCTACAGGTACAGGAACATAATTTTTAAATTTAGGAACTTTTATAATTGAACATTGGAAATTGAATATTATTCGAGGAAAAAAATAATTTGAATTTATATATCATATGTGATATAATTTTCTTACAAAGAAAGGAGTATTATGTGGCAAGTTGAATTTTATGAAAAAGAAAATGGAGAAATTCCTGTAAATGATTTTTTACTTAGTTTAAATGAAAAAATGAGAGCTAAGGCAGCCAAAGAAATTCATATCTTAAGTGAATATGGAAACAGATTAAGAGAACCTTATTCAAAGCATATTCAAGAGGGAATATTTGAACTAAGAATAAAATTTGCTTCTGATATTTCAAGAATATTCTATTTTTTCTTTGATGGAAACAAAATAATATTAACCAATGGGTTTATAAAGAAAACTCAAAAAACGCCAAAAGAAGAAATAGAAAAAGCTATTAAATACAAAGAAGATTACCAAAGGAGGTATTGATATGAAATTTGATGATTTCTTAAAGGAACAATTAAAAGACCCTGAATTTAAAAAAGAATACGATGCCTTAGAAGTTGAATATGATATAATAAGTCAAATTATAAAAACAAGATTAGAACAAAATCTTACACAATCAGATTTAGCAAAAAGAGTAGGAACAGCTCAATCTAATATTTCAAGATTAGAGAGTGGAAATTATAATCCTACTTTAGAGTTTTTAGAAAAAATTGCTAATTCTCTTGGAAAAAAATTAAAAGTAAGTTTTATTTAAAAATTAATAGTAAATAAATTTTTAAACCTCGGATAATGTTCTGAGGTTTTTTTATTAATTAAATAATATTAAATATAAAAAAATAAGGAGATGATTTTAATGTCATTAAAAAAATATGAAAAAAGAATAATTGCAGTAGATAAAATAACTGTTTTAAATAGTTATAAACCTTGTGTTAATAGAGTTATTAACCTTACAGATGAAAGAGATTTATCAGAATTTTTCGCAGATACATTTGAAGAAATTGTACAGCTTGTGAAATTATCTTATCCAGAAAGTTTACTATGGATTGGAGAGCTTACAGAAGATTTACCAAATGACCTTATCTATGATGAAAAAACAGGATATGTAAGAGCAATGACAGATAAGGAATTAATAGACTTAACTCCTAAAGAACTTGCTGAAAATGAATATCTTGTTGGAGATAAAATTGCAACTTTTGACACTGTTTATGAATATATAGACGAACATGGAGTTAAGCAAACTAAGACAAGAGAACAATTAATAAAAGAAAAAATAATTACTCTTGAAACTGAAAAAGAAAAAGCTAGAAGAGAAAGAGAAAAGGTTTTTGAAGCTCTTGACCTTTATGATAAAGCTGTTTTAAGGGGAGATATTATTGAAAGTGAAGAGGGTAAAAAGTCAAGAGATGAGTTCAGAACAGCATGGCTTGAACTTCCAAATAACTATGTGGATATAACAATTCCTATTGAAGCATTATACCCAGAAATGCCAAAAATTATAGAATATTTTAATTAATAAAAAATAATCTTTCTGATAACGTCATAGAAATATAACACGTTATCAGGAGGATTTTATGAAAAGAAATTTAGATTTATACAATGAATATTTAGAAAGCTGTTATGCAACTCACTATGAAACAAAGGATACTACTTATGTTACTTATAAGAGTTACATGACACAATTTATAAAATATCTTAAAGAATTTGAGAATGACAGGTATTTGATAAGTAAAGATACTTTAAAAATTATTGTTCCTATTTTAGAGAGATATATAAATCACTGCAGAGAAAAAGGTAATCATGCTCAGAACATTAAAAATAAAATTGTGGCAATTTCTGCATTTTACCGTTGGTGTGTAAGAAGAGATAAAATTCAATACCACCCTTTCAACGATAAGATAGAAAGATTAAGAGTTACAGCACAAGACAAAGTAAGACAGGAGTATTATTTAACTTGGAAACAGATTTTTACAGTGGAAATTTTAATGGGACAAAGCAGAAAGTTTGATTTAAGAAGTAAATTGTTATGGCAATTATTTTTAGATAGTGGTTTCAGAATATCAGCAATACACAGTTTGAAATTATCTCAATTAGATATAGAAAATTGCTGTTTTCACAATGTTAAGGAAAAAATGGGGAAGATTAGAACACTTTATTTTTATTCATCTACAAAGGATTTAATGCTTAAATATCTCAATGAAAGAAGTAAAAAAGGAGTGGATACAGACTATATTTTCTATATTAGACATAATCAGGAGTGGAAACAAATGTCGCAGATAGCAATTAGGAAAAGAGTAAGAAAAATGGGAGAACTTATTGGAATAAAAGGTTTATATCCTCATACTTTAAGAAAAACATCTATAAATAATGTATCAAAATTATTAGATGTAAAAAGTGCTTCTGAATTTGCAGGACATAACAGCACACAGGTAACAGAAAATCATTATATACAACATCAAAATGAAGAGATACAAAGGGATAGAATTTTATTAATGAGGAAAAATGCAGGACTGATTTAACAGGAATAAGTACTAAATTTAAAAATTATGTTCCTGTACCTGTAGGAGCTG
>USFW01000057.1 GCA_900553985.1 uncultured Clostridium sp. | reverse complement strand
CCTTCCTTATTATCACTATATTATACCAAAAACAGGCAAGCTTGCACAACTATATGTAAATATTAAAATTACGAAAAACATTTTATATTTATATTACAATAAAAAAGTACCATATCTATTGTAGTTATGGTACAAATCAAATCTCTATTTACCTAACACACAAATGCCTTAATTATTTCTCGAAAAATCTCCTCTTTGTTCATATTTCCAGAACTACTTTTATGATACAAATAAAAAAAGTTATCCCGCTCTCTTTCAGAGCCGTTTAAAAGTGCAATTACATCTTTAATTTTCACAACTTTTTCTTCCGCTCTTGATTTAAAAACAATATTAATACTAGAAACATCCGGTTTATTAAAACCACTATAAAATTGTGCAGCACTTAAAATTACAAAATCAAACGTCTCTTTTTTAGATTGCGCATAATTTTTGAGAGCCGTCAACACTTTCATTATATCTGTTTTTGTATTTAACTGCATTTGGCGGGAATTCTCACTAATCTTGATAGCATCTGATGATTCAAGCTCCTTAATTTCATTATTAAATTTATCCATTAATTTTTCATCCAGAGTCCAACTATCATAACTCATAGTTACATATCGTTCTATTGCCTTAAAAGTTTTCTCTATTCTATCAAGGATTTCACCACCAGTTATTTTTGGTAACAAATATGCCTTATATTCAGCTTCAGATTTCCATAATGGATGTCTACGATCCCTGCGACTAAAATATTCTTTACTTAAATCATCTGTATGTTTATTTTTAATTAAATATATGATGTCATCATCACATAAAAGTGAAATTTTCAAATTGTCTTTAAGACTTATTCCCGTTTCGCCTAACGCTTCAACTGAAAATAACCTTTTTTCTTCTGTACCTGTATCTTTATCAATTTGCAATATTATATTCTGCATAATATATATCTCATACAGGACAACTGGATGATTTTGTATCCATTTTCTTTCTGCATCATGAGCATAAACAACATTTTCAATTACACTTATAGCACTTTTCTTATAGGCTAGTTTGTACTCCATCAACTGTTTATCTTCATTTACCGGCTGCTTAATAATAGTCAATGAAGTTAATAATCTCTTATGGTCAATATTTATCGTCTCAAACCCTGTAAAAAAAGCATCCCTAATCAAATAGTCAAGTCGGTCAACATCAATTACTTTAGAATTAAGCAAAGAAATAAAACAATTCAACAAGCTATTTCTTTCATTAACTTCAGAATATTTATAACCGGTTATACATCTAGCAAAAAACTCTTTATTGAACGAAGATGGAAAGAACATATCAAATGTTGTAATTCCAATAATAGCACTCATTATTTCATGGGGTGCTGCAGAGCGACTATCTTCTTTTGGTACATCATTTGAAAAAATTTGGTCTCCTACTACGTTCTTTAACCTTTCATGCAGCTCTGTATATTTTCCACTTTGTAGGTCATTTAAATAAAATTTCTCTCCAGTATGAGAAAATGGAGCATGACCGACATCATGCAACAAACACGCTAATAAAAAAGTTGCTTTCACCTCTTCTAACGAGATTAAACTATCAATATTAGAATACTTTGATTGTAATTCTCCTAATATAGTATTAACTGCTATTTCTCCTAAATGAAAAACGCCTAATGAATGTATAAACCGATTATGGATAGAAGAAGCATATAAAGGCGAATAACTTGTTTGAGTTATTCGCCTTAAACGCTGGAAAGCAGCCGTATCTATAATATCACGCACATACTTTATTGGTATATCAATATATCCATATATTGGGTCTTTCCATTGTTTTACATCCATTACGCACAAGCACCTAGTTTCGATATGGATTGTTCGTCTACAAAAGCTCTTAAAACATCTAACGAAATATACCCTCTAAAATATTTTTCTAAGCTTTCTATAGAAATCCCTTCTTTAAGTAATATACCAAATTTCCCATTTGATTGTTGTTCTTCAAAAAAGTCAGAATAATTTCTAAACATTGCCTCAGTACAATCCCTTGATAAAATTAAAATAGCCTTTTCTCCCTTTTCACAAAGAAATTTCACGACTTCTGCACCATAATTTTCTAATTCCTCATATGAAACAAACCTTTTTTCGGAGTTCTTAGTTAAAATTTCTATTAATGCATTTGCTGCTAAATCTTCAATTCCAATGTAAAAACACATAATATACCTCCATATTCAAAACAAAATTAAGTGTAATCGTAATAAACACATTCACAAACTATTTTACTTATTATATCACATATTTGAGATAACAGGTGTATTTAAATATGTACTTTTTCATTAAAATACACCATTATTTTTTGCTTTTGCATGTTCTTTGTTTTTTCTTATTTTCTCTTCTCTATTTTTATTAAACTCTTTTTTCTGAAATTCTTTATCATAAAAATTTACTTTGTAGGTTTCCTCAACTTCACATCTAGTACTTTTAAAAAGGAAATTAAATGTAGCATAATAATTCTTATCTTCAATTGCATCAAAAATCTTAAAAATACTTTGAGTTTTCTTTTTTTGTTCAGTATACGGAAAAAGAATTCCTGAAAATATTAAATATCCATTTTCTGAACCATATGGATCTAACTTTATCGGTAATGTCAAAACAACTCTTTTTTTACTAGCAGAATATTCTTTATTATAGACAGACATTAATATGCTATCTATTTTTTTACTTCCACCTGTGCTGAAGTTAATTGATTCAATATTTTTTTGTGACATTAATTTAGGTGGTATCTGATTTCTATCATATTTTTCATCATACCGTACAGAAAAAACAGGATAATTAAGTAATATCTCAGTTATTTCAAGCGGCTGATTGGACTTATTTTCAAATCTTACCTCCCCTACTAATAAATGCATACCAGATAACTCGTTTTCATTTATCGGAATCAATTCAAAATTCTCTGCATTTACAACAAATTTAGCTTTTGTTTCACTAAAAGTATCAAATGCTGAAAGTTTAGAAGGATTACAATATGCTATAAACTTAGAATCTTTAGATATATCATATAATGAAATAAGGGATTTATCACCACTAAAAAATCTTAAAAAATTAACTGATTTAAAGGCAAATCCTCTAGGAGGCTTAATTTCTGGGCGTGTTTATGCTGAAGATAATAAAGCAAAAGTAAGTTTAGATGTTATAAATAGAAATGGTGAAAAATTACTGCCAACATCTGTAGTAGTAAAACATAATAAAACCCATGAATACACTACTTTAGATATAAATGATTGTATGGACAAAAATGGAGTAGTAACAATAGATACAACAGGTTTTGATTCATATATATATACAATTTATTTAGTATATGAAGATAAGGTTGACAACTATACGTCACAATTTATGTTTATGCTTGATAATATATAATATTTATATAAAAGGGCTATCGCAATTGGTGATTAGCCCTTTTGATTAAAACTAATTAGGAGAAGGGTATGTTTAAGAAAAAAATAGCATTATTAAGTTTAGTATCAATTATTTCAAATTTTTCATTGTTTACAACAAATGTTTTAGCATATGAAATAAAAGAAAATTCAAAAAAAATTGCATCAACTGAAGTAATTAAAAAAGATAGTTCGAAAAATAAAAAAACAAGTAAAGCTAAAAAAGTTATTACTGTAGCTCAAAATGGAAATACCCATGCAAAGGCAAGAGATAATTTAAAAATGACTTATTTTGGTACAGATTATCAATCTACAGGAATAGTTGCAAAGCCAGGAG
>USFW01000056.1 GCA_900553985.1 uncultured Clostridium sp. | reverse complement strand
ATCCAATGGGATTTAGTATTAAAACATATAGAAAATAAACAAGGAAAAACACAAGCAGAATTAAAAAATGATAGTACAACATGGGGGAATTACTATGATGCGACATTTGAAATAACAAAAGGGAAATATTCAACTGATGGGGGAGATACATTCACAGAAGTAAATGGAACATATACAAAGCCATCATATAATAGTGTAATATTAACAACAGGAGCAACAGAAAGAAATAGTGTGTTAAATATATATGATTTAAGTGGGAATGAATATGAGTGGACATTGGAAAATAGCACGGATACTACATATCCGAGTGTTTACAGGGGAGGCGGTCACTATCACACTGGTTCAAATCCTGGAGGTGCATGGGGCCACGGTAAAGGTGAGGTTTCTGACAGCTTCTGGGGTATCGATTTCCGTCCGGCTTTATGGTAAAGTTGGAGAGTTTAAGAGAGTTTAAAGTTAACTGTGTAGAGAGTATAATCTAGTGAAAGGCTTTTTTAATACTAGATCATATACTTTTGAGAAAAAATGTTCGCGAAAAGTATTGACATTTATAAAAAATGAAGATACAATAAAAGCGAACATTTTTTTACTATTTAAAACCTGTTCAAAATATAAAAATAGTAAAATAGGAGGCATATAAATGATTTTATCTTTACATATAAAAAACATAGGAATAATCGAAGATTTAAGTGTTGACTTAAATAATGGACTAAATGTATTAACTGGAGAAACAGGAGCAGGAAAGACTTTAATAATAGATTCTTTGCAAATCATTTCGGGAGGAAGATTTTCCAAAGAAATGATAAGAAAAGGAGAAACAAATTCATTTGTAGAGCTTTGTATGTATAATCCAGAAAGTGAATATGCTGTAGATGGAAATATTATTGTTTCAAGAGAAATAAATATAAATGGAAAAAATATGTGTAAAATAAATGGAAGAATGGTTACAGTAAATGAGTTAAAGGAATTTATGATGAATTTTATTGAAATACATGGACAAAATGACAATCAAACAATTCTTGACACTAAATCACATATAAAATATTTAGATGGTTTTATTTTCAATGAATTAAGAGAAAAAAAGGAAGAATATGTCAAACTATATGATAGATATATAGAAATAAAAAATGAATTAAAAATGAATTATGGTGATGATAAAGAAAGACAAAGAAAATTAGATTTATTGAAATATCAAATGGACGAAATAGAAGAGGCAAATTTAAAAATACACGAAGAAGAAGAACTTGAAGAAAAAAGAAAAATATTTTTGAACTCAGAAAAAATATCAGAAAATTTAATAGAAGCAGATACATTATTATCAGAAAATACAATAGATAGTTTAAGTATGGTGATTCGAGCATTAGAAAAAATAGAAAATATTGATAAGAAATATGAAAAAGCAAGTACAGAATTAAAAAATTCATATTATGAATTACAAGAACTAGCTAGAGATATAAACAATTACAAAGAAGATATATATTTTGATGAAGAAGAGCGAAACTATGTAGAAGAGAGACTAGATTTAATATATTCTTTAAAAAGAAAATATGGAAATGATATACCAGAAATATTAAAATATAAAGAAGACATTAAAGAAGAAATTAATCATATAGAAAATTTAGATATATATAATCAAAAATTAAAAAATGAATTAAATATTGTAAAAGAAAAGTTAAATCAGCTAGGAAGAAAAATAAGTAATATAAGAAAAAAAGGTGCTGATAAATTAAGTACAAAAATAAACAATGAGTTAGAAGACTTAGAAATGAAAAATGCAAAAATAAATGTAAAAGTACAATACATGGAAGAAGAATTTTATAAAAATGGAAAAGATATAGTAAAATTCTATATAACAACAAATCTAGGAGAAGATGAAAAAGAATTATCAAAGATAGCTTCAGGTGGAGAAATGTCAAGAACAATGTTAGCAATAAAAAAAGTTTTAGCAGATACCGATAATATGCCGATATTAATATTTGACGAGATAGATACAGGAATAAGTGGAAAAGCAGCAAATTCAGTAGCAAATAAATTAAAAGCAATATCAAAAAAACATCAAGTAATATGTATTTCACATTTACCTAATATTGCAGCAAATGCAGATTATAACTATTTTATAAGTAAAGATGTAAATGGAGAAAGAACAAAAACAAAAATAAAACAATTAGAAGAAGAAGAAATAATAAAAGAAATTGCAAGAATCTCATCTGGTGAAATTAATGAGATTACTTTAAAATATGCATATGAATTAAGAAATAAGAAAAATAATGAAGCAGCATAAGTAAACAATGACTATGGCTAAAAATTGGAGTTGTAAGAGAAAGAATTTAATGATAAAGAATAGACTGTAAAAAAATGGATATACTTAATATAAATAAATTAGGAGGATTAAGTATATGAAAAGTTTTTTAGCAATAGACAGTATAAATGCAATTGAGATATTAGATTCTAGAGGAAATCCAACATTGCAAGTAGAAGTAGTAACAGAAGATGGATATGTTGGAATAGCATCAGTACCATCAGGTGCTTCAACAGGAAGCTTTGAGGCAGTGGAATTACGCGATGGAGATAAAAATAGATATTTAGGAAAAGGTGTAAAAAAGGCAGTAGAAAATGTAAATAAAAAAATTGCAAAAGAAATTAAAGGCATGAATGTATTTGAACAAAGACTAATAGACGGAGAAATGTTAAAATTAGACGATACACCTAATAAATCAAATCTAGGAGCAAATGCTATTTTAGGTGTATCATTAGCAGTAGCAAAAGCAGCAAGTAATGCATTAGGAATGGAATTATATAACTATATTGGTGGTATAAATGCAACAGAATTACCAGTGCCTATGATGAATATTTTAAATGGAGGTAAACACTCTGACAATAACATTAGCATACAAGAATTTATGATTATGCCAATAGGAAAAATTACTTTTGAGGAAAGATTAAAAAGAGGAGTAGAAATATATCATACATTAAAAAAAGTATTAAAAGAAAAAGGTCATAGTGTAGCAGTAGGAGATGAGGGTGGTTTTGCACCAAATTTAAAAAATGAAGAAGAGGCATTAGATATAATTGTAGAAGCAATAAAAAAAGCAGGATATGAACCGAAAAAAGATATAGTTTTAGCCTTAGATATTGCAAGTACAGAAATGTTTGATGAAGCTAAAAAAATTGGAAAAGAAGGGTACTATTTTTGGAAAACAGATACATTAAAAACAAAATCAGAAATGGTACAATATCTAGTTGACTTATGTGAAAAGTATCCAATAGCTTCAATAGAAGATGGTCTTGCAGAGGAAGATTGGGGAGCATGGGAAGAATTAACTAAAAAAGTCGGAGATAAAGTTCAATTAGTAGGAGATGATTTATTTGTTACTAATAGAACTAGATTAAAAAGAGGAATAGAAAAAAATGTTGCAAATGCAATACTAATAAAACCAAATCAAATAGGAACACTAACAGAAACATTAGACACAATAAAATTAGCAAAACAGAATAATTATAGAACTATAATTTCTCATAGATCTGGCGAAACAGAGGATACAACAATAGCAGACATTGCAGTATCAATAAATAGTATGCAAATAAAAACAGGAGCACCTTGCAGAACTGATAGAGTGGCGAAATATAATAGATTACTAAGAATAGAAAAAGAGTTGATGTAGATTAAATAAGACTTCTTATGAAAATAAAAAATATTAGAATAATAATTAAAAGTATTAATAACTATATACTCATATTTGTTGGTATATGAATATATATAATACAAGAAATTAAAAAAAATTCTGATTTTAATTTAAAATCAGAATTTTTTTATAATTATAAATAT
>USFW01000055.1 GCA_900553985.1 uncultured Clostridium sp. | reverse complement strand
GTAAGAAAAAGACCGGGAATGTATATAGGAAGTACATCTGTAAGAGGACTTCATCATATGGTATATGAAATTGTAGACAACTGTGTTGATGAAGCTTTAGCAGGATACTGTACTGACATAAAAATAGAAATAGAACCAGGAAATATAATTAGTGTTGAAGATAATGGTAGAGGAATCCCAGTAGAAGTTCACCCAAAAACCAAAATATCAACAGCAGAAACAGTTTATACAGTTTTACATGCTGGTGGAAAATTTGGTGGAGATAGTGGTTATAAAGTATCAGGAGGACTACATGGTGTTGGAGCTTCAGTTGTAAATGCTTTATCAAATTGGACAGAAGTTACTATTAAAAGAGATGGTGGACTATACCAAATGTACTTTGAAAAAGGAAAAACTGTAAGAAAATTAGAAAAAATTGGAGATGCTAAAGGAACTGGAACAAAAGTTAGATTTTTAGCAGATGATACAATTTTTGAAAGTTTAGATTATGACTATGAAGTTTTAGAAAAAAGATTTAGGGAAATGGCTTTTCTTACAAAAGGTTTAAAAATTACTATTGAAGATAAAAGAGAAGAAACACCAAAAAAAGCAGAATTCCATTTTGAAGGAGGATTAGTTTCTTTTGTTGAATTTTTAAATAAAAATAAGGATAAATTACATAAAACTCCTATTTATATAGAAAAAGCTGGAGAAGTACCTGTTGAAATTGCAATACAATATACATCTAGTTATTCTGAAAATATTTATACTTTTGTAAATAATATTAATACAATCGAAGGTGGAACTCATTTAGAAGGATTTAAAAGAGCACTTACAAAAGTATTTAATGATTATGCTAGAAACCACAATATCCTTAAGGAAAAAGATAATAATTTACAAGGTGAAGATATAAGAGAAGGAATTACAGCAGTTATTTCTGTAAAAGTAAAAGAACCTCAATTTGAAGGACAAACAAAAACTAAATTAGGAAATAGCGAAGTTACTGGTGTAGTTCAAAGCATGGTAAACGAAGCACTTTCAACATTTTTAGAAGAAAATCCACAAGTAGCAAAAGCTATTTTGGAAAAATGTATTAGTGCTTCAAGAGCAAGAGAAGCTGCAAGAAAAGCTAGGGAATTAGTAAGAAAGAAAAGCAGTTTAGAAACATCTACTTTACCAGGAAAATTAGCAGATTGTAGTAGTAAAAATGCAGAAGAATGTGAAGTTTATATAGTTGAGGGAGATTCTGCTGGAGGAAGTGCAAAACAAGGGAGAGATAGAAAATTCCAAGCCATTTTACCTCTTTGGGGAAAAATGCTAAATGTTGAAAAAGCAAGAGCTGATAAAATTTATGGTAATGATAAATTAAATCCAGTTATTGTAGCTATAGGAGCAGGAATTGGACCTGAATTTGATGTAACTAAAATAAGATATGGTAAAGTAATTATTATGGCTGATGCCGATGTTGATGGTGCACATATTAGAACTTTATTATTAACATTTTTCTTCAGATATATGAGACCTCTAATAGAAAATGGAAATGTATATTTAGCACAACCACCTCTATATAAATTATCAAAAAGAGGAATGGAAGATAAATATTGTTATACAGATGAAGATTTAGAAGTTGCATATAAAGAATTAGAAGAAAAAGGAATTGCAAGAGATACTTTATCACTTCAAAGATATAAAGGTTTAGGAGAAATGAATCCTGAACAATTATGGGAAACAACAATGAATCCAGAAACTAGAACATTAGTAAAAGTTACAATGGATGATGCAATTAAAGCTGATGAAATATTTACTTTATTAATGGGCGATGAAGTTGAACCAAGAAGACAATTTATTCAAGCAAATGCAAAATATGTAAAAAATCTAGATATATAATTTTTAAAGGCATATAACTTAAATAGTTATATGCCTTTAATCATAAAGCTAATAATAATCTTAGTTAAAACTAATATACATAATTTTCAAACCTAATATATATTACTATATAAATAAGCTATCAACCACATATATTAATCAGTCACTCGACTACTAATACACTTTTAGTAACTATATTCATCCTAAATTACAGGACTAATAATAACCACATCAAATATAAGAATAATCTTAGCTCAAATATATTACTTATTTTTTCAACCATATAAAAATAACAAGAAATAAAATATAAAATATAGCTTAAAAACAAATAATATACTCTTATCGCCGACATATATTAATATATTTAATACACCAATATACATCTTTGCTCGAACATTAATAAACTAATAAATAATCTAGTAATATTCTTTGCTCAACTATTATTAACCTTATAAGATTATTATGACCATAATTAAAAAATATATTCAAAAAAATAAAAAAATTAAATGCCAAAAATACCCATTGACAAAAAGCATATAATTTATATATACTATAAGCGTAAGAGTTAGACCTATTTTTGTAAATAGAGAAAGTACATTGAAAAATTTATATTTCTGTTTAAAGTATAATGTAAAGACAGCTATTTGCGAGAATGGGAATAATTATCTAAAAAAGTAAAATACTATAGATATAATTTAAAAATATTGAATATTTATTTGAAAAAGAATATTTATATATCAAAAATTGACAGATAAGATAAAAAAGTAGAAATAAAGTAATTTGGCGATATTTCAATGGAAAAATAAAATAATTAAAAAAATATATATGAAAATATAAAAAATAAAATTCAAAATAATTTAAATTATAAAGAAAAAAGTAAAAAGAAAACAAAAGAGGGAGGAAAAGAAAATGAGTGATATAGAAGAAAAAAACAGAAATATGAAAGAAAAAATGAACATAAATAATAATACTACTAGAATAAAAGAAATAAAAAAATCATCAAAAGGTGTAACATTAATTGCTTTAGTCATCACAATTATAGTCTTGTTAATTCTTGCGGGAGTAAGTATAGCAATGTTAACAGGAGATAATGGAATATTAACGCAAGCAAAAGAAGCAAAAGAAGCAAATATAGCAGGGACAGAAAAAGAGCAAATAAAATTAGCGATGCAAAGTTTAAAAATGAAAAAACAAGCAGATAATGTTTCAACAATAGTAACAGCAGATGAATTGCAAAATCAGTTAATAGCAGATGGAGCAAAAAATGTAACAGTAGAAGCAGGAGAAAATGGAAGTTTGGTAGTAAAATATGCAGATAGTAAAAATCAATATACAGTAAATCAAAATGGAGAGATAGGAGAAAATGGACAAACACCAGGAGGACCAGATAATCCAGGAACAGAAACAGGAGGAACTTTACCATCGACAGCAGACACAAAGCCATTTTTACCAACAGGAGCAACAGTGGTAGAAAAAGATTTAAATAAAGGAGTAGTAATAAAAGACAGTAACGGAAATTATTGGACATGGATAGAAGTACCAAAGAGTATATATGCAAATACAGCATATAACGGAGGAACAGCACCAACAAGTTCAACAGATTATGCAAAAATAGAAAGTACAATGCAAAAATATGCAGAAGCTTATAGAAGTAGTTTTACAGATGAATGGTATTCAGAAGCTCAACATGGATTTGCAAGTGCAGAAGAATATAATAACCATAAAAATACAATGTTAAAGAGTGTGTATGAAAATGGAGGATTTTATATAGGAAAATATGAAGTTGGAACAGAGACAATAAGAACATCATCAAGTGCAGCACCATCAACACCAGTAATTAAAGAAGGAGCATATCCATATAATTATGTAACAAATAAACAAGCTCAAGAAAAATCAAAAGAATTAGCAACAGGAGGAAAAACAAGTAGTTTAATGTTTGGAATCCAATGGGATTTAGTATTAAAACATATAGAAAATAAACAAGGAAAAACACAAG
>USFW01000054.1 GCA_900553985.1 uncultured Clostridium sp. | reverse complement strand
TTGTGGTGTCTGGGAACACCACGTCGGGAAAAGTTATTTAAGGTTATACTCTGGCTGTTTCTGGTCGCCACTACCATAATATTTAGGGGAATGCCAAGACTTGAACTTGGTTGTCGTATAGTAAATTTCTTGAAATTCACCACGAACTGCTGACCTCAGACACATTCCCATATGAAGCGACAAAGGAGTTCTAAGCTATCGCCTACTTCCATTCGGAAACCCAGTCGCTTCTGCTGTACAGCTTTATTTTTAATCTATAATTTTCAATATAATTATTGGTCCTTCAACTTTTATTTGTTTTTTTTGATATGGTTCTACTATTATTTTTTCTACTCCTTTCCTTTTACTAAGTTCTTCAACTAATTCACAAGTTTTTATATTTTTTAAATCTATTTTTTCCAAATTGCTCACCTGATTTTCCTTTCAAGGACCTAGTCGCTTTTACTGTATACAGTTTTCTACATTTTTGTATATCTAATCTGCAAAAAAAATAGATATATCTATTTTTAAAAACTTACAAATAATTTTTATTTGTTCTATGCTAAAGGTTATTTTATGCTTTTTTAAATTTCTTAAATGATAATTTAAGTCTTGTCTTGATATATTTAGTTCTTTTGCAATTTGAGAATATTTAATTTGCTTATTTCTTTTTCTTTCTTCAATTATTTTTAAAATTCTCATTTCTCACCTCGCATAATTATTATACAATTTTGTAGAGTAAAAGTCAAAATTATTTTTACAATTTTGTAGAAAATAAGATATAAAAAAAGCTAGACTAATCTAGCTGTAAATAAAAAAGCCAGAGAGTTCTGGCTTGTGGGTTATTAATTCTCTTCATTCAAAATATAATCTAATGTATTACTAAAAATCATAACTTCTTTTGCTCTTCTTTTTTTCTCTAATGTGTAAGAAATATCAAATTCTATTTTTCTATATTTAGAATAAATTTTTTTTATTGGTTCAACATTATCATAAGTAACTATCCAATCATTTTTTAATTTTGAAATTCTATTGGCCAACTCTTTATGATTTTCATCTTCATAGAAATTTACATATAAATCCTTTCCTTTTTCATAGTATGGTGGATCAAAAAAAATGAAAGTATCTTTTTTCTTTATTCTTTTTAAGAATTCTATAACATCTAAATTATAAAATTTAATTTTATCTTTATACTTACCTATTTCCTCTATTTTTTTTATTAAAACTTTTTTATTAAATCTACAATCCATTTTATAGTTTCCTTTTTGTTCTATTCCGCCAATGACACCAGCTTTAATTATTCCTGAACGATTTACTCTATTCAAATAAAAAGTAGAAAAACCAAGTTTTAAAACATCTTCTTTTTTTCTTATATTTATTTTATCTTTATTTTTTTGAATTAATTTTTGATTTTCTCTTTCTTCTAAAGTAAGTATGGCCATGTCTATCATTTGACATAATTCTTTATTGTATTTAAGAACTGCTTTCCAAAAACAGTATATACTTTTATCTATATCATTTAAAATTAAATTTGAAACTATATTATTTTTCAATAGCATTAAGGCCAAACCACATCCACCAGCAAAAGGCTCTATGTAAGTTATATTTAATTTATTATTTTTAATTAATAAATCAACTATTTGATTATAGACTTTTGCTTTTCCCCCTGGATATCTCAATGGTGAGATAGATTTTTTCATACAACACCTCTTTAAAAGATTTTTTATATTCTAACATATATTTTTTTATTTGGCCAGAATAATAATTTTTAATCTATATTCCAATCACGGGGATTAATTCCATGGAATATAGCTACTTTTTTAAATAATTTATTAAGATCCTCATAAAACTCTTTTATTTCATTTTTATTCTCTTCATTATTTAACCAATGTCTAATAATAAATGTAAAAAAATCTTTATAATTATTAAATATTTCTTTATTAATTTCTCTTTTTTTCTTTTTAGTTGTCTCTACTTTAGTTTCAATTCCTTCTATTTCTTTTTTTATATTATCTCTAAAATATATTTTTGTATAACCATAATCACTAATCTCATTCCAAAAGTTAGAATCATTTTCAAAAATTTTTATAGAGTAATCAAAGAATAACTGTTCTGGAGATTTTTTACTTGGAAGAGTTATAATATGATTGGCTATTTGACAATTTTTTTTATTTTTTTCATTTTCTTTTTGGTCTCCGTCCAAGATACAAATAGATCTCATTGTACTTCTTAAAATTTCATCATCTTTAAATATAGTTTTCAATGCTTCACAAGTAAAATTAGCTTCTACAAAATGAAAAAGTCCTGCAACGTTATTAAATGCTTCATTTACTCCTTTATAATACGAAAATAATTCTCTCAAAAATAATCTAGCTTCTTCATCTTCCGTAAATACTGGAATATTTTTAGGTAAATAAATATCTTTTTTAGCTTTATTTTTTAAAAACATTTCTATTTTATATTTATCAACTGGTTCCATTATAGATACTTCGTCGATATTATCTATCAAATAAATAACCTTTTGTTTTTGACTAAGAGCATATTCTAATAATGAAATACTATGTGTTGTGAATATAACCTGAATTTTATATTTTTCAGAATATTCTTTAAATAAATCTAATAATCTAATTTGAAATGCAGGATGAAGAGAAGCGTCTATTTCATCTATTAATAACAAACTTTCTACTTCGTTTTTTTCTCTTGTTATATTTTCAAAATAATATTTTAAGGAAACTAAAGCTGTTAAAATAATAAGTAAATTATCTTCTCCAGCAGAAATAGTGTTTGAGTCTACTCCATCTTTATCGCTTTTGAATTCTGCTCTATTTTTTATTCCACCCATATCACTTTGATTTTTATACTCAATTTCTATTCCTGTAAAATTTTTATATAAATCTCTTATTTCCTCCAAATAATCATCAGGTATTTTCTTACTTATCCGTTTTATATTTTCATCTTTATCAAATTCACCAAATGAAAATAACCTAAATAAACCTAAATATATTACAGGAAGTAAAGGAAGAGAGTCTGATTTTCCTTTTGAATAAGGAGGTTTTAAGGCGAACCTATGTATATTATTTTTAGTTGAATTGTGCCTTCTAAATTCTAATATTTTTTCATTATAATATTTACAAGTAAACAATGTTCCTTTTACTCCAAAAGCAGGATCATTATATTCATTATCTCCTCTAGTTAAAGTCTCAATTTTAGGATTATTTAACTTATTTAATGCTTTTATGGTTTCTAAAACTTTTACATCTTCTAACCACTTTACATTTTTATTAACAGCTTGAAAAGAGTTACTAATAATATGAAGTAAAGATGTTTTACATGTCCCATTGGTTCCAGAAATAATGTTTATTCCTTTCAAAAACTCAAAATCTATATTTTTTAATTTTCTATATTGTTTAATATTTATCTCTTTTATCATTTACTTTCTCCCTACAAATTCCCCTCGTAAATAAACTTCACTGCTCTACCAATTATCTTTATTTGGTCTGATTGGTCAGCAGGAATATAAATATCTTCATAATCAGGATTTATACTTTTTAATATCATAACTTTTGCTTCTGATTTTAAAATGACTCTTTTTATATAAACTTCATCAGCATATTTTAGTACATATACTTTACCCTCAATATAATCAGTTTGATAAGGGTCAACTACAACATAAGCCCCGTCTTGAATTAAAGGCTCCATGCTGTTTCCAGATACTTCTATTAAATAGCAATGTTCATGGAAACCATTTTTTCTGATTAGCTTATTGTATAAAGGCTGATTACTAAAATTAATATACCCATTTCCTGCACTTGCTTTAGCCATTACAGGAATGTTTATTAAAGTTTCTTCTGGAAGAAGTCTAACATTGGACTTCATGTATTGCTCTTTTATAATTTCTGGTGTTCTATCTATTGCAACAGCCATTTTTATTTTTTGACTTTCTTCTTCTCCAAGATGAAAAACTTCTATGAATTTATCTATAAAATCATCTTTTGGAGTTCTTGTACCTGTTTTATAGTGTCCTACTGCTGATGTAGAGGCTCCTGTCTGTTCTGCTATATATTCTAATTTGTAATCATGTCTTGCCATAAAATTTTCTATATATTTTGCAAGTTCTTTTCTTTCATCTTTCATAGGGAACCTCCTAAAAAATCTATTTGTATATTAATATTATACTCTATTGGTATACAAATTTGTAAAAAAATATTTGACAAATTTTCTACAAAATTGTATAATAAGTTTGTAAAGGATAAAGAAATAAAGGTTTATTAAATTTTTTTAAATAATAGTTATACAAAATTGTAGAAAGATAAACGGGAGGCAAGGCAAATGACAATAAACTTAAACGAGGAATATTTAAAACAAGACAA
>USFW01000053.1 GCA_900553985.1 uncultured Clostridium sp. | reverse complement strand
ACCATGATTTTTGTCTCCGACCCCAAAATCACCTTCTCTCCGAACCCCAAATCACCTTCTTAATTTTTCTACAATTTTTCAATTATTTCAAAATCTACAGTCCTCAATAATTTACTCGCATCTTTTACTCTTATTTTAACTTTATCTCCTATTTTATAAACTATATTTGATCTTTCACCAATTAGCCTTTTTCTATCTTCATCATATATGAAATATTCATTTCCTAAGTCTTCAAATCGAATTAATCCTTCTACTGTATTATCTAATTCTACAAAAACCCCAAATGAAGTTACTGAAGAAATCATACCTTCATATTTTTCCCCTATTCTATTTTCCATATATTCTGCTTTCTTTATGTCTTCACTTTCTCTTTCTACTTTTGTTGCTATTTTTTCTCTTTCTGAGGATTGTTTTGCTCTTTCTTCTGCTTGCTTTTTATATTCTTCTATAAATTTTTCATTTACATCATAGTTTTCTTCTAAATATTTACAAATTATCCTATGAATAAATAAATCTGGATATCTTCTTATAGGAGATGTGAAATGGCAATAATATTTGCTAGCAATTCCAAAATGTCCTTTGTTTATGTCTTCATATCTTGCTACTTTTAAGGTTCTTAATAATAGATGTGATACTACTTTTTCTTCGTCTTTTCCTTTTATTTCTTCTAATATCTTAGCAAATTCTTTAGGATATATATTATCTTTATTAGCTTTTATTTTTAACCCGAAGTTAAACAAAAATTTATTTAGTTCTTGTACCTTTTCATAATCTGGAGTTTCATGAACCCTATATATAAATGGTGCATCTAACCAAAAGAATTTTTCTGCTACTGTTTCATTTGCAATTAGCATAAATTGTTCTATTATTTCATTTGCAAATGTAGTTTCATATTTAGAAATATTTATTGCTCTTCCTTCTGAATCTAGTTCTATTTTGCTTTCAGGAATGTCTAAATTCAAATATCCTTTTTCTAATCTCTTTTGTTTCAATATTAGCGCTAATTCTTCCATTAACTTAAATTCATTTATATATTTTTCATATTTCTTTATTATATCTACATCTGAATTATCTAATATTTTTTGAACATCTGTATATGTCATTCTTTCTGTTACATTTATTACTGCCTTATATATTTCAGAAGATTTGACATTTCCATTTTTATCTATTTCCATTGTGCAAGATAAAGTAAATCTATCCTCTCCAGCATTTAAACTACATATACCATTTGACAGTTCCCTTGGAAGCATTGGAATTACTCTTCCTAACATATATATACTTGTTCCTCTTATTAAAGCTTCTTGGTCTAATAGACTATTTGGTTTTACATAGTAGCTTACATCTGCAATATGAACACTTAATTTGTAATTTCCATTTTCCAATTTTTTTATTCCTATTGCATCATCTAAGTCCTTTGCTTCTGCTCCATCTATTGTAAATATAACTTCATTTCTTAAATCTATTCTATTTTTTATATCTTGTTCATCTATCCTGTTGCCACATTTTTTAGCCTCTTCTACTACTTGTTTAGGAAATATTGATGGTAGTTTATGCTCTTTTATTAAAGATAACATGTCAACACCTGTTTCATTTACATTTCCTAAAACTTCTATTATTTTTCCTTCTGCTTTTTTACCTTTTTCAGGATATTTTGTTATTTGGACTAATACTTTATGATTATTTTTTGCTTTTCCAAAGTTCTTTTTTGAAATAAATATATCTGTTCCCAAATTTTTATCATCAGGGACAACAAAACCAAAGTTTTTATTATTTTGAAATATTCCAACTACTGTATCTTTTTCATGTTTTAATATTCTTACAATTTTTCCTTCTGCTTTTTTTACTTTATTTTTTTCTTCTATTATTTCTATTAAAACTTCGTCACCATTTAATGCATTTGATGAATTTGTTTTTGCTATATATATTTCATCTTCTTCATTTTCTATTTTTACAAATCCAAAGCCTTTTGAATTTTTCCTATAAATACCATCATAATATACTTTTTCTGCTATTCTATATTGATTTTTTCTGTTCTTTTGAATCTTCATTTTCATTTCTAAGTTTCCAAGTATATTTAAAAATTCATTATATTCATTTTTAGGTACTCTCATTACCATTGCTATTTGTTTAGCTTTCATCGGAGGATATTCCTCATCTTTTAATAATTCTAAAATTTTCTGTTCTTGTTCTTCCATTAAAAATCCTTTCTATTGTTTATGTTATTAATCATTTTTATAAAACTTTTAATCTTTATCTTAGCTTAATATTAATTTGACTTTTTTAGTAATTCTTTTTCTTTTTATATTTACTTCTAATTTTACACAAAAAATTTATCTTAGTTATATTTTTTAAAGTTTAATAAAGAAAAAAGAGCTAGTAATATTAATTTATACCGCCCTTTTTCTATCTATGCCATATATATTATTCCCAATACTATTGTTAATATTGCAAATATTATAGATAATATTATTGTCCATTTTTTTTGCTTTCCTTCTTTTGTTCTTCCTTTATTTTTTTCATAAAAATTATTTGTTGAAGAACCTGCAATAGTTGCTGATAATCCAGCATCTTCTTTTGTTTGGATTAATGTTAATATTATTAATATTACTGCTACTAATATATATATTCCTATCAATATCCATTTTGCTATTTCCATGAACTATTCCTCCTAACGGTTTATCTCTTATTAATACTTCGATATTGTAACATATATTTAAAAAAAATGCAAATACTTTATTTTTCTTTTCTATTTATTTCGCTTTTATTTATATTCTTTTTATTTACTTTTACAAGTTTAACTGATTTATTTTTCTTTAATAATTTTATCAATAACTTCTTTTCTCATTTCTTTCATTAATTTACAACTGTTATCTAACTTAGCTTGTTCTTTTTCATTTAATTCTAATTCTAATAATTCTCTTACACCATTTTTATTTATTATTGCTGGAACTCCTATATATATGTCATCTTGTCCATATTGGTTGTTTAAATATGTTGAAACTGTTAAAATTGAATTTTCATCATTTATTACTGCTCTTACTAGTCTATTTAATGCCATACCTATTCCATAATATGTTGCCTTTTTCTTTTCTATAATTTCATATGCTGCATTAACAACATCTTCATGAATTTTATCTAATTTTTCCATAGGATGATGGTTGTCTTTCATTACATCTATTATTTTCTTACATCCTACATAGCAATGTTCCCATGGTACAAAAGATGAATCTCCATGCTCTCCCATTATATATGCATGTATATTTTTGCTAGAAACTTTTAAGTAATCTCCTACTAAATATCTTAATCTTGCAGTATCTAAAACAGTTCCTGAACCTATTACTTGATTTTTTGGTAATCCTGAAGTCTCTGCTACAACATATGTCATTAAGTCAACTGGATTACTTGCTACTATTATAATTCCATTGAACCCACTTGCCATTATTTCTTTTGTTATACTTTTTACGATTTTTGCATTTACTTCTGCAAGTTCTAATCTTGTTTGTCCTGATTTTTGAGCTATTCCTGCTGTAATTACTACTACTTGAGCATCTTTACATTGTGAATAATCTCCTGATTTTATAATCATTTTTTGAGGTGCATATGGTAATCCATGAGATAAATCCATTTCTTCACCTACTGTTTTATCTTTATCTATATCTATTAAAATAAGTTCTGAAATTCCTCCTCTATTTAACATTGAATATGCCATACTCATTCCTACAAATCCTGTTCCTACTAAAATTACTTTTCCTTTTTTCATAGATATCATTTCCCTTCTTAAAAAATTCCTTTATATTATACTACTTTTATTCCCACTTTTAAAGTTTTTTATTATAAATATTTTACTTTTTACATATTTTATGATATAATTGCTAAAAATTAATCAAAGTAAGGAGTGCAATTTTATGAGTTCAAATTCAAATAATACTACTTCTTTGGCTGAAAATAAAGTTTTGATTTTGTATATATTATCTCTTATTGATGGTGAGATTGTACAAGATGGTTTGTTTAAAATTATTTCTTCTATAAATAATATAAATTATTTCTTTTTTAAACAAATTTTAACTGATTTAATAGATTCGAAGTTAGTAGGTATTTACACAAAAGAAGATGAACAAGTATTAAAAATAACTACTGAAGGAAAAAATGCATACAATCTTACTAAAGATGTTATGCCTGGACTTTTAAAGTTAAAAGCTGATAATGTTTTCAAAACTGAATTTTCTAACATAGAAGAAGCATCTTCTATAATTGCTGAATTTACACCAAAAAATGAAAATGATTATACTGTTAAATTAAAAATAGTTGAAAATAATGAAACTATTTTTGAAGTAAGAACTTTTGCTGGTTCTCGTGATATGGCAAAGAAATTAGTTGATAATTGGAATAATAATGCTAATGGTATTTATCCTAGGATTTTGGATATATTGTTGGATAAATAGAGTTTAAAATTTAATACTATATAAATAAAATGTGCAAAATTTGTTTTATTAATTTTGCACATTTTTTGTATAAGAAAATCAACTTTTATTTTGCTACTATATAAGATTTTTCCGTATACAACAAGTAAAAGTTACCTTTAATAGCTTTGCTTGTGTATCTTCGCTACTTTCTTATTTACAAGTATTATTTTTTCTATATAATTCTTTCTTTTAAGTTTATAATTTATATTTTATACGTCATCAAAACTACAATATTACATTGTTTCCAAATTTAGCTTTTAATTTATCTTTTGAATCTTGTGATAAATTTACATTTCCATTTAAATTTATTTTTGTATTTGGATCTAATACTAATAAAGAACTTGCGTCTATTATTGAGTTATTAGATATATTTATTGTTAAATTCTTATTATTTTTCAATGTTTTTAAATTTTCTATGTCTTCT
>USFW01000052.1 GCA_900553985.1 uncultured Clostridium sp. | reverse complement strand
ACATTAAAAATATATTTTATATTAATGTTTCATATTATTTCTAGTTATATTATATCTAATAAAAGAATAAGCTAAAATTCCAACAATTCCAATAGATAATACTATAAAAATTGGCTTACCTGCATTTGGTAAAATTTTTGGCGGTTCTGTAAGTTTTAACTTAGGTGTAACATCAGAAGTTTTAGTTTGATTTTTACCATCAAAATCTGTATAAGTAATATCTACTTTTTCATTAGTATCTAATATTTTATCTACAATAGTACTGCTAAAGTTTTCTTTTAATTTTAATTTATATTGAACTGTAGCTGTTTGACCAGATTTTAATTCTGGAATAGTCCAAGTAATTGAATTTGTAGTTTTATCAACTTCAGCTGAAATCTCTCCGATATTTGAATTTTGAACGTATGCAAATTCAAAATTATCTATAATTTCTTTTGGAAAATAGTCTACAATTTTAATGTTTGTTAGATTTTTTTCAATAGGTAATAAATCATTATAGATATCTTTTGTTATAGTTTCTTCAATTTTATCATCTTGTATATAATAGAATTTTCCAGCAGTTGTTTTTTCTTGAGTACCAAATATTTCTGTAATTATTTGAGCATATGTTTTGTCAACTGATGGTAAAGGTTTTTTATTTGGTTCAGAAATTCCAGTTAACATTGTTATTAAGCTTATATTATTTTTTTCTACATTTACTAAAGATGTATTAGTTTTTTTAATTACATCATCAGAAAAATAATTTTTGTCAAAATCAATTGCAATATTAGGAACACCATCTGTTAAAACAATCATATATTTATTGTTTTTTTCAGAAGTGAAATGTTGTTTTGCTAAAGTAATTCCAGCATCTAAGTCAGTTCTAGGTCCATTATATTGAATATTAGAGATAGAATTATTTAATTTAGATGCATCATTTGATAATTCTGAAACTAAACTAGCATCTTCAATTGTTCCTTCTTTGGAAACATCAGTATTACTAGAAAAACTTACAACTCCAATTTTTAGATTGTCATTATCTTTTAATAATTTACTAACTAAAGTTTTTGCTGAATTTACAACTAAGTCCTCTCTAGTAGTATTGTCAACTTCATCAAGCATACTATCTGAGTTGTCAATTACAAGCATTATTTCACCAGTAGGTTTAATTGATTTTTCATTATTTACAACTTGTAATTGTATAGTTACCTCTTTTTTATTCATATCTTTGGCAACTAATTTTTTTTCGAATTTTGAATTTTCACCAAATTCTATATTGCAAACAGGTTCTTCAACTACAGTCATAGTTACTGTATCATATGAAGCAAGAGATATGTTTGCAATTAAAATTAAAAGTAAAAATAAAGTAATAAAAATTTTCTTTTTCATATGTTATTCCTCCTAAAAAATATACATATATATTTTACCACAACAATAAAAAAATACAACAAAATCATAGAAAAAAATACAAAATTATGATACAATAAACAAAGTCAAAAATGAAAGGTGATAAAATGTTAGAAAAAATAAATTATCCAAAAGACCTAAAAAAATTAAGCATAGAAGAAAAAGAAACCTTAGCAATAGAAATCAGAAAATACATACTAGAAATTGTATCAAAAAATGGAGGACATTTAGCATCGAATTTAGGAGTAGTCGAATTAACAATAGCATTACATAGTGTATTTAATTTTCCAGAAGATAAAATTGTATGGGATGTAGGACATCAAACTTATGTCCATAAAATTTTAACAGGAAGAAAAGAAACCTTAAAAACTTTAAGAAAACTAAATGGAATAGCAGGTTTTCCAAAAACTAATGAATCAAAATATGATAATTTTAATACAGGACATAGTGGGACATCTATTTCAGCAGCATTAGGTATGGCAAGAGCAAGAGATTTAAAAAATGAAAGAAATTCAGTACTTGCAGTAATTGGTGATGGAGCTATGACAGGAGGAATGGCATTAGAGGCTTTAAATGATGTTGGATATAGCAAAACTAAAATGACAATAATTTTAAATGATAATGAAATGAGTATTTCCAAAAATATAGGTGGACTTAATATGTTGTTAAGTAAACTAAGAACTAAAAAGACATATACAAAGTCAAATATATCTATGAAAAAAATTATAAATAAGGTACCTGTAATAGGAAAACCAACAGTAAAAGTTATTCAGAGATTAAAAAGAAGTATAAAACAATTAATAATTCCAAAAATGTTTTTTGAGGATATAGGTTTTACATATTTAGGACCAGTAGATGGGCATAATATACAAGAGCTAGAAAATATTTTGAGGTTAAGCAAGCAAATTGATAATCCAGTTATAATTCATGTTTTAACGAAAAAAGGAAAAGGATATTCAATAGCAGAAGAAAATCCAGATAAATTCCATGCAACTGCACCATTTAATATAGAAACAGGAAAAGTTGGAAAGGAAAAGAAAAAAGACTATTCAAAAGTTTTTGGAGATAAATTAGTAGAGTTAGCAAGAGAAAATGAAAAAATTGTAGCAATAACTGCTTCAATGAAAGATGGAACAGGACTAACAAAATTTAGTAAAGAATTTCCAAAAAGATTTTTTGACATAGGAATAGCAGAACAACATGCATTAGGATTAGCAGCAGGAATGGCAATAGAGGGGACGATACCAGTTGTACCAATATATTCATCTTTTTATCAAAGAGGATATGACCAAGTAATACATGATATTGCAATACAAAATTTGCCAGTAATAATGTGTGTAGATAGAGCAGGAATTGTAGGAGCAGATGGAGAAACACACCAAGGTTTATTAGATATGGCATTTTTTAGATTAGTTCCAAATTTAACTATAATGGCACCAAAAGATTTTAAAGAATTAGAGGAAATGTTAGAATTTGCTATAAAACTAAATAAGCCAGTAATTATTAGATATCCAAGAGGAGGAGAAGAAGACTACAAATTTCAAGAGTCCACAAATTCTGAATATACAAAAATAGAAGAAGGAAAAGCAGAAATACTAAAAGAAGGAAAAGACATATCTATAATAGCTATTGGAAAAATGGTTTCAAGAGCTATGAAAATAGCTGAAGAACTAGAAAAAGAAAATATAAATACAGATGTTATAAATGCTAGATTTTTAAAGCCACTAGATATAAAAACTATAAAAAATTCAATAGCAAAAACAAAAAAAGTAATAACAATAGAAGATGGAACAATAATAAATGGTTTAGCAACTGCAATAAAAGAGTTAATTATAGATGAAAATTTACGAGATATTAAATTAGAATGTTTTGCATATCCAGATAAATTTATACAACATGGTTCAGTTCAGGAACTAGAAGAAATATATGACTTAGATGAAAAAAGTATTATTACTAAAATAAGAAGTAAAATTTTAAATTGAAAGATATGTATAAAAATATATAAATCCTATACAATAAAAAATACAAAATTTATATTATCAATATTTAATTTTGATCAATATATAAAGACATATATATTAATTTATAATGAGAATTTTTATATATTAATTTTTATTAAATTTATTATAAAACAAACAAGGAGAGTTCAAAATGAACAAACAAGATATTTTAAAAGACTATAAAAAGCAAGAAGATAAAATGTGTTTATCACAAGTACTAGATAAAATTGAAAATGCAACTAAAAAAGGAAAAATAGAATATACAGATTTTTTAGATATGTATCAAGTTTCATTAGTAGAAAGTTTTTTGAAAAAAATAAAATTTGAAAATTATATCTTATTTGGAGGTTATGAAAATGCAGAAAGAAAGATATTAATAGTATATGATGACAAATATGATGAAACAATGATTGCAAAAAACTATGACAAAATGGTAAAAGTAGTAAAAATAGAATTACCAGAAGAAGAGCATGGAAAATATGTTCATAGAAACTATTTAGGAGGAATTGTTAAATTAGGTTTAAAAAGAGAAAAAGTTGGAGATATTATAGTTTCAAAAGATGGAGCAGATATAATTGCTATAAATGAATTTTCGACTATATTAAAAGAACAACTACCTACACTAAAAAGATTTGAAAATAGTGATATAAAAATAGCAAACTTAGAAGAGTTACGAAAAGTTGAAATAAAAATAGAAGAAGTAAAAATAATTGTGCCTTCACTAAGATTAGATAATATAGTTTCAGATTTAGCAAGAACTTCAAGAAGCAAAGCTTCTGAAATAATAGCCCAAGAAAGAGTTTTCATAAATGGTCAAAGTGAAACAAAGAATTCAAAAAATGTTAAATTAAATGATATAATAACAATAAGAGGAAAAGGCAGATTCATAATAAAAGAATTCACTGGAACAACAAGAAGTGGAAGGACAGTAATTTTGATAGAAAAATATGTATGAATTTAATATTAGTAAAAAATGATATTATTTTATAATTTAAGATAGTATCATTTTTAGCATTATAAGATGAAAAGTGGTTATAGATTGATTATATATATCAAGAATAAACTAAATTTCTATTAAATATTAAACTTAAAAGACATAAAAATTTATTGCATAATAAAGTCAATAATGATATAATTTGAACATATTAAATACAGAAAACTGTATATAATATTATAAATATAAAAGAAAGAAAAAATTGAAAAATTTTATAGGTATAAAATATGTTTGATGTAATTATAATAGGTGCAGGACCAGCAGGGATATCAGCAAGTATATATACAAAAAGAGCAAATTTAAAAACAATGATAATTTATCAAAATAATTCAAACCTAGAAAAAGCAGAATTAATAGAAAACTATTATGGATTTGCAAAAGGTATAACAGGAATTGATTTATACAATGAAGGAATAAAACAAGCAGAAAATCTAGGAGTAGAATTAAAAGAAGAAGAAGTTATTAATATAAAAATGAATGAAAATGGATTTGAAGTAATAACTGATAAAAATGAATATAAAACAAAAAATATAGTATTAGCAACTGGAAATAAGAAAAATATACCAAAAATAAAAGGAATACAAGAATTTGAAGGTAGAGGAATAAGTTACTGTGCAGTTTGTGATGGTTTCTTTTATAGAAATAAAGATATTGTGGTAATAGGAAATGGAAAATATGCTATTGCAGAAACTAATGAATTAATAAATTTAGCAAATCAAATTATAATTCTTACTGACGGAGAAAAAGCACCAGAATTTAGAGCAGATAATGTAAAAATAGATACTAGAAAAATAGAAGAAATACAAGGTGAGAAAAAAGTAGAACAAATAAAACTTGAAGATAATACAATAATAAAAACAGATGGAATATTTGTTGCAAAAGGAGTAGCAGGAAGTAATGAATTTGCTAAAAAATTGGGTATAATAACAAATAAAGATAAAATAGTGGTAAATGAAAAAATGGAAACAAATATACCAGGAATATATGCTTGTGGAGACTGCACAGGAGGAATTTTACAAATTTCAAAAGCTGTTTATGAAGGTACAAAGGCAGGATTAGAAGTAATTAAAAGAGTTAAACAAAATGGATAATAAAAGACTTTATAATGAAGAATATGTAAAATAAAATATTAAAACAGTTTAATACTAAAAAAGAAAAGAAAAATATAAATAAATTTATTATTAAAATTATTACTATAAAAAATTTATATTAGGAGGTAAAAAAATGAGTGTTTTAAAAATCAATGAAGGAAATTTTGAAGATGAAGTTTTAAAATCAGAAAAGATGGTTTTAGTAGATTTTTATGC
>USFW01000051.1 GCA_900553985.1 uncultured Clostridium sp. | reverse complement strand
CGACCCCGAAATTACCAAGAACATAAAAATTATTTAGAAAATTTTTCAAAAGTCATTTTGAAGTCACTTTCTTATTATAAGATAAAATAAATTAAAAGGTAATTCATACCTAAAAGTAAAAGGAGGAGTAAAGTTAATGGAAATATTAAAAGTTCAAAATTTAACTAAGAAATATGGAAAAAAAGATACAGAAGTAGTGGCTTTAGATGATGTATCTTTTAGTGTAAATAAAGGAGAGTTTGTTGCAATTATAGGAGCCTCTGGAAGTGGAAAGTCAACTTTATTACATTTAATAGGTGGAGTAGATAAGCCAACTAGTGGAAAAGTGTTTATAGATGGAACTGACATTTATGCACTTAATAATGATAATTTAGCAATATTTAGAAGAAGGCAAATAGGTTTAATTTATCAATTTTATAATTTAATACCAATATTAAATGTAAAAGAAAATATAACTCTACCATGTGATTTAGATGGACAAAAGATAGATGAAAAACACTTGAATGAAATTTTATATGTCTTAGGTTTAGAAAAAAGAGTAAATCATTTACCAAATGAATTGTCAGGAGGACAACAGCAAAGAGTTTCAATAGGAAGAGCAATAATCAATAATCCTAGTATAGTTTTAGCAGACGAACCAACAGGTAATTTAGATAGCAAAGCTTCAAAGGAAATAATGGATTTATTGAAACTTTCTAATAAAAAATATAATCAAACATTAATAGTGATAACACATGATGAAAAAATTGCATTAGAAGCTGATAGAATTATAACAATACAAGATGGAAAATTAATTAAAGATGAAAAAAATAGATAAGAGAGTTTTGCTAAAAATATATTAGAAGGGATGGAAAATAATTATGAAAATTTTAAATTCATTAACTGTCAAAAATTTAAAATTAAATAAGAAAAGAACAATAGTAACAATAATAGGTATTTCTCTTTCTATAGCTTTAATTTGTGCAATTACAACATTTGTTGCAAGTTTTCAATCTGCGATGATGGAAAGAGAAATAAAAAAAGGTGGAAATTATCATATAAGAATATCTAATGTATCTGATGAAAATATGAAATATTTAGAAAATAATGCTAAAGTAGAAAAAGTAGCAAAAGAAGAGGAGATAGGATATTCAAAATTAGAAGCTTCAGAAAATCCAAATAAACCATATGGATATGTAATGGCATATGATGAGGAAAGATTACAAAATGGAGGAATAATCTTAAAAGAAGGTAGAATGCCAGAAAATGAAGATGAAATATTAATACCGGAACATTTACTTACAAATGGGAAAATTGAATTGAAGGTTGGGGATACTTTAAAACTTAATATAGGAAAGCGATATAAAGGAGAATATAAGTTAACTCAATCAAATCCATATTATACAGATGAAGATTTAGAAAGAAGAAAAAAGGATAATACATATGAAGAATATGAGTTAGAGCAAGAAACATTTACAGCAGAAGAAGAAAAACAATATAAAATAGTTGGTATAATGGAAAGACTAGATATTGAAAATTATTCAGCACCAGGATATACAATGATAACAAAATTAGAAAATACTAATATTAATAAAGATAAAAATATAGCATTATTATTAAAGAATCCATCAGAAACATATGAGTTTTCGGATTATTTAGAAAAAACATTAAATATTAATGAAGCAAAAATACAAGTTAATGAAGGTTTACTATATTATATGGGAATATTCAAAAGCAACAGGATGGAAAATTTCTTATTAGTAATGGCTATGATAGTAATAGGAATAATACTATTTACATCAGCATTTGTAATAAAAAATAGTTTTAATATATCTCTAACAGAAAAAACTAAAGAACTAGGAATGATAGCAAGTGTAGGCGCAACTTCAAAACAATTAAGAAGAAGCATATTTTTTGAGGGAGTAATTTTAGGGATTATATCAATTCCCTTAGGAATAATAATAGGAGTATTTGCAATATGGATAGTACTACTAATTGTAAATTCATTATTAAATTCTATGTCACAGCCATTAGTTGACAATTTTGATTTGAAATTAATAGTATCACTTCCAGCAATAGGAATAGCAGTTTTAGTTTCTATTGCAATGATAATAATATCACTTATAAAACCAAGTTATAGAGCTGGAAAAATAACACCAATAGATGCTATTAGAGAGAGTACAGATATAAAACAAAATAAAAAGAAAAATAAAAATTATAAAATAACAAAAAAACTTTTTGGTATAGAAGGAGTAATTGCTAGGAAAAATTTCAACAGAAGTAAAAGAAAATATAGAACAACAATTTTCTCAATATTTCTAAGTATAGTATTATTTATATCAATGAGTTCTTTTGTAGAGAATATGTTTGGATTATCTTCAATAGAAGTTCAAACAAGTGATGTGAATTTAACTATATATGGATATGCAGACAAAAGTGATGAGAAAAAACAAGAATATTTTGATAAAATAAAAAATATTGAAGGAATAAAAAGTTATGCAATATTAAAAACAAAACAATATGTTATAGATGAAAATAAATATTATACTGAAAGAGCAAAAAAAAGATATTCACAAAGTACAGGAGTACAAACAATTCTAATGTCTGCTTTAGGAGATGAAGAATATAGAAATTACATAAAAAAATTAGGATTAAATTATGAATATGTAAAAGATAAAGCAATACTATATGACACAGATATGTTTTTTGAATACGAAGAAGGAAAAGATGGAGTAAAAAGAGTAGAGGATAATATATTAAAAATAAATGAAAAAGAAAAAATAGACTTATATGAAACAACAGATGAAAATGGAAATTTTATCGATTTATCAAATATAGAAATTGCTGTTAGAACGAAAGAACTTCCTATGGGAGGAATTTTTAGAGATGAAGGATATCCGGTTTTAATAGTATCAGATGAATATATAAATAAATTACAAGATGTAGGACTTAGATCTATGAATATTTCAGCAGAAGATCCATATAAAGTACAAGAAAAAATTATAGAAATTGATAAAACGAACAAAGATAATATTTTCAACTTTGAAGAAGAAGTAAAAGCTAATAATACACTAAATCTTATAATTTCAATTTTTCTATATGGATTTATTGCAGTAATTTCGATAATCGGAATAACAAATATTTTTAATACAATAACAACGAATATGGCGCTTAGAAATAGAGAGTTTGCAATACTAAAATCAATCGGAATGACAAATAAAGAGTTTAGAAAAATGATAAACTATGAAAGCTTTATATATGGCCTAAAAGCTTTAATTTTAGGATTACCGGTTGGAGTATTGTTATCATATTTAATTCATGAAGTAACTAGTGACATATATCAAGAACCATATCAATTACCAATAGTTCCTATAATAATTTCAATTATATTTGTATTTGTGGTTATAGCTATAACAATGCAATATTCAGTAAAGAAAACTAAGAAACAGAATATCATTGAGACTATAAGGAAAGAAAATATATAAAGTAATAAAGAAAAGACTAGTTATAAATATAAAAAATATTTTAAACCTAGTCTTTTTTAATATAACTAATATATAATGAAAAATTTTAAGCTCAAGAACTTGCAAAGTATGTAAAGATATAGTATGACATAAAATGTCACTAAATAATATTTTATTACAGTTTTTTGCTCTTATAGGAAGAGTATAACAACACTAATTAAGTATAATGACACAGTAATAAAAACTGTGTTATTATACTATGTGTAATATTATTAATTCATTATTACAATTAACAGTTTTAGAAAAAATAAATTATTAAAATAGTAATAATATATTATTACTATTTTGCGAATATAAATTAGCTGTAAATTGTAATAAATTTTTTAAATATCTAAAGATTGCTATTGAAAAGTACTTGACAGTTTACAATAATAAAGATAAAATATATTATGTAGGAAAAAATATATCTAATAAGAAACATATATATATTTTATTCGAACATTGAAAATTAAATAAGAAAGAGGTGTATGATTATATGGATATAGTAATCATTATCGCCGCTGTCTTAATCTCATTAGCAATAGGATTTCTAGTAGGTATGATATATAGAAAGAAAGTTGCAGAGTCTAAAATTCAAGGTGCAGAAAATGAAGCAAAAAGATTAATTGATTTAGCGAAAATAGAAGGTGAAAACTTAAAAAAAGAAGAAATTTTTAAGGCTAAAGAAGAAATCATGAATAGTAGAAAAGAATTAGATCAAGAGATTAAAGAAAGAAGAGGCGAAGTACAAAAGCAAGAAGCAAGATTAATTCAAAAAGAAGAAAATCTAGATAGGCGTTCTGAAAATTTTGAAAGAAAAGAACAAGATTTAGAAAGAGAAACTAAGGAATTAGAAAATCAAAGGTTAGAAGTAGAAGAATTACATGCTCAAGGAATGGTTGAACTTCAAAAAATTGCGGCTTTGACAAGGGAAGAAGCCAAAGATAGGCTTTTATCAGAAGTTGATAAAGAGATAACAGCAGAAAAGGCAGCTTTAATCAGAGAAAAAGAACAAAAAGCCAAAGAAGATGCAACTAAAAATGCAAGAGAAATCTTAGCTTATGCAGTACAAAAATGTGCAGCAGACCATTCACAAGAAACTACTGTATCAATTGTAGCTCTTCCAAGTGATGAAATGAAAGGAAGAATAATTGGTAGAGAAGGAAGAAATATAAAAGCATTAGAAACTTTAACAGGAATTGATTTGATAATTGATGATACACCTGAAGCAGTAGTATTATCAGGTTTTGATCCATTAAGAAGAGAAGTTGCTAAATTAGCTCTAGAAAAACTAATTGATGATGGAAGAATTCATCCAGCAAAGATTGAAGAAATGGTAGAAAAAGCTAAAGAAGAACTTGAAAACACTATCAAAGAAGAAGGAGAAAGAGCTGTATTAGAAACAGGAGTTATAGGATTACATCCAGATATAGTAAAACTAATAGGGAAATTAAAATATAGAACAAGCTATGGCCAAAATGTATTAAATCACTCTATTGAAGTTTCAAATTTAGCTAGAATAATGGCAGAAGAACTTGGATTAGACACTAAATTAGCTAGAAGAGCCGGCTTATTGCATGATATTGGAAAAGCATTAGACCATGACATGGAAGGTACACATGTTGAAATAGGAGTAGAAGTATTAAGAAAATATAAGGAAAATCCATTAGTGATAAATGCAGTAGAAGCTCATCATGGAGATGTAGAACCACAAACATTAGAGGCTGTATTAGTACAAGCAGCAGATGCAATTTCGGCATCAAGACCAGGAGCAAGAAGAGAAACTTTAGAAGCATATATTAAAAGATTACAAAATCTTGAAGAAATAGCAGATTCATTTGAAGGCGTAGACAAATCATTTGCGATACAAGCAGGTCGTGAAGTTAGAGTAGTTGTAAAACCTGAAAAAATATCAGATGATAAAATGACAATCCTTGCAAGAGATTTATCTAAGAAAATTGAGGCTGAAATGGATTATCCGGGACAAATAAAGGTTAATGTAATTCGTGAAACTAGAGTGGTGGATTATGCAAAATAATATGTTAATTAAGACTTTAGAATTAAATTTTATAATTACTAAAAATATATAGTTAATAGTAATAAAAGAAGAACTGAGTAAGAAAAAATTCTTATTTGGTTCTTTTTTGTTATATTAAGAAATGAAGTTCTGAATATTTTGGTAAAGTAAAACAAGTAATATGAATGTTTGGATTAGGTTAAAAGTTAGCCGCTGGAACTGGGGGATACTTATAATTTTTTTGGATTTTTGACTACTTATTTCATTCAGAAAGAATTGGTAAGGCTTTCTCATGAGCCTCTTTCACTCAGACCCCTT
>USFW01000050.1 GCA_900553985.1 uncultured Clostridium sp. | reverse complement strand
GAACCGAACTTCTATAATATGGAAAAAGCCCTGCGCGAAGCGCAGGGCATAAGGAGGGAACGCAGACTGCAGGATGAATGGCGAGCAAAAGACAAAGGGAGTTTACAGCAAGATCAGCGAGCAAATAATAATGCCGCAGAACAGGGACGGGAAGGAAATGGAAATAATGGAGCAAACGCTCAAATAAGCACTGCTGCCGAAACAAGCGGCGGAGCAACTACCGCCAACATGCAAAAAAGAGCCTTGCAGCTGCAAGGCTCTTATAATTTGAAAGCTACTCCGAAAACACCCGAAGAAATAGCGCAGGAAGCACTGCTGAGGTATGAGAGGAGGGGGAGGGTTTGAGATGTTTTTGATTTTTGTATAAATATATGTTTTGAGATTATAGAACAGAAAATTACCTATTTTATATAGATAATTTGACAAATAATTGGCAAATTATTAAAATGAAATTGGAATATTGTATCATGAAAATTTGTTTAAAACAAATAAGGAGAAATATTATGCGAATAGTAGATTTATTTTCAGGAGCTGGAGGTCTTACCTTTGGCTTTTATTATAATTTAATACACAATGAATTTATAGTAAACGAAGAATGCGATATAATATTTGCAAATGAATATGACAAAGCAGCAGCGGAAGCATTCAGTGTAAATTTTCCTGACATAAATATGATAAATGATGATATACGAAATCTAGGAGAAGATTATATAAGAGAGTTAATTGGCAAAGAAGAAGTGGACTTAATTATTGGCGGGCCTCCATGTCAATCTTATAGTACAATTGGTAAACGTATTTATGATGATAAAGCAAAATTATATAATGAGTATTATAGAATGTTATCCATTATTAAACCCAGAATGTTTTTGTTTGAAAATGTTAAAGGTATGTTATCGATGCGTGATGAAAATGGAAAATATATTATAGATGATATAAAAGAAAAATTTGCAAATATGGATGATGGATTAGGATATAAAATTTATCATAAAGTTTTAAATGCAGTAGATTATGGAGTGCCACAGCAACGTGAACGAGTTTTTATCATTGGGGTTAGGAATGATTTAGACATAATGTGGAATTTTCCTGTTCCACTTGAAATTGAAAGGATTACGTTGAAAGAAGCAGTATCAGATTTACCAGTAGTTGCGTCTGGAGAAGAGGCTGAAGGATATGGAGTGTTAAACCCTCAAAATGAATATCAATTACTGATGAGAGGTAATAATGAAATTTTAACATGTCATTTTGTATCTGAATATGGAGAGAAGATTCAAACAATAATAAATAATGTAATAGAAGGAGAAGGAAGAAATTACATTAACAAACTTGTTGATGAAGGAGTTCTAGGTGAAAATTATAGACTAACATCTGGATATAATAATACTTATGGAAGACTATATGCTGATCAACCATGTACTACAATAACAAATAATATGTCTACACCATCTGGGTTAAGGTGTATTCATTATGAGCAAAATAGAGCGTTGACTCCTAGAGAAGGCGCTAGGATACAATCGTTTCCTGATTGGTTTCAATTTATAGGCAAAAAGCGTGAAATTATGACGCAAGTGGGAAATGCAGTGCCGCCACTACTAGCTTGTAGATTAGCTGAGCAAATAAAAAGAGTTTTAAGAGAGGAATGAATTATGGAAAATACTAGCGATACTATATATTTTAATTTTTCATATTTTGCATTGAAACTTTTAGGGAAAGGTTTGTATTCTAATCATTGGACTGCTATCTCAGAACTTGTGGCTAACGGATTAGATGCGCAAGCTACATCCGTTAAAATTTATATTAATATGAAAAACAAAGAAAATTCTGTAATTGAGATATTTGATAATGGATATGGTATGGACTATTATTCTTTGGCAGAGAAATATGTCTTAATTGGGAAAGATAAAAGATCAGATAATGAAATTGGTGAACATATAAAAAATCAGCTTATGGGTAGAAAGGGCATTGGAAAATTAGCTGCTCTATATTTATCCAACAAGTATTTTCTTATTTCTAAAACTGTTAATAGTAATGAATCTGCATGGTGTTTAAATGCTGCTGATGTTAAAGATTCTGATATACCTATGTTAGAGAGATGTGAGTTAGATAGTATAGAAATTGAAGCACAAGAAGAGTGGAATAAATTTAAGACTGGTACTATGATTAAACTTACTAATGTAAATTTAACAAATTTTGGAATAAAAACATTGGATGCTCTAAAAGCGAAACTGGCTGATTTTTACTTATTGGAGGAGCTAAAAGGTCGGATAGAAGTATCAATTCTTGAACATGATTATGATAAAATAAGATTTGAAGCAATTGAGAAATCAATTGCTTTTAAAAATATGTGCGCTATTTATGATAATAGCGAAATGAAAATATATAAAAAATTGGCAAATGGAGTTAGGATAACATCTAAAATAAAGGAAATTGGCGATAAATTACGTGAAGTAGAAATATTACCTGCCAAAAGTTTTCAATTTTTTGGTTCAAGAAGATTTAGCAAAGGAGATGGGAGTTTGACAGAAAAAGAAATTCCATATAAGTTAACTGGGTGGATTGGCATACATACTTCTATAAAAAAAGAAGATGCAATTATTAATGATCCGGATTATTTAAGAAATAAAGTGTACAGGCCTAATCAGTTAAGATTGTATGTTAGAAAAAAATTGGCTGTTGAGAATTTTTTAGAGTATGTTAAAAATACACAGGCGTTTAGTAATTATATAGAGGGAGAAATAAGTTTTGACATTTTGGATTGTAATGAATTAGATGATATTGCAACTTCTAACAGGCAAGGGTTTATTGAAGATGATGAAAGAGTACAATTGTTAATTGAACTTTTAAAGCCAATAATAAATAATTTGATTAGAATTCGTATAAAATTAGGTAATCAAGTGACAGAAGAAGAAGAATTTTATCGAAAAAAAGCGGAAGCAAAAGCAGAAGAAGAAAGAATTAAGAAAGAAAAAGCAGAAGCAAAGGCTAAAAAGGCAGAAGCGGAGAAAAGAGAAGAAGAAAAGAAACGTAAAAAAGCAGAAGAAGAAAAAAATGAAGCAGAGAAGAAGTTTAAAGAAGCAGAAAAACAAGCAGAAGATTTAGATTTTGACTTGAAAAGTGAAAAGAAAAGGAATTTATTCTTAATGGATTCGCTTGATGATAACAAAATTGATTTTGTCGAAAAATTACATATGCTTAAAATTAATATATATACTATGAATAACACAATAAAAAACCAAGTGAAAAAATTTAAGAAAGGAAGTCTTAAAGAATCAGATATTTGGAATGGATTTAAGACAATGTCTTATTTAATTGCACGAATGAAAGCTTTACTTGAGTACAGTGCTTTAGCAAAATTTGATATAGCTAATGAAGCAATGTATGGTGATTTATTTGAATTCATAAAAGAATATTGTGAAGAAATATTAAATAAAAATGAAGAAATTATTTTACATATAAAAATTTTAGGTAATAGTGTGTATGATACAAATTTTGTTCCACAAGATATATCTATAATTTTAGACAATGTAGTAAGCAATTCTGTTAAACATAAAGCTAGTAATTTATTTGTTAATATGGATTTAATAGAAAATGAGGCAATAATAGATTTTACAGATGATGGAAAAGGACTAGATAAGCAAATTGTAGATAAAAAAGAGTTATTTGAATTTGGTAAAAGTTATACTAAAACAGGTACAGGAGTAGGATTATATCATATAAAAAATATTGTAGAACAGAATTTGAAAGGTAAAGTAGAAATAATGGACTGTGTAAATGGATTCAGATTACAAGTGAGGCTATAGACGATGAGATATGATATGAGAGTATTATGGGTAGAGGATACAACAGTATCTTACGATGAAATGAAAGCACTCTTAGAGTCGCATGTAGAAGAAATGGGTATAACAATAAAGTTTAATCATATTAAAGATGCTACTACATTTAAAGAAAAACTGAGAGAGGAAAAAGAAGGTTTTAAAGTATATGATATGTGTTTCATGGACTATTCACTTTCGAATAACATATTTGGTAGTGATATAATCAAAGAATTAAGGGAAAATGGCATGGATATTGATATACTTTTTTATTCATCTAGGTATGAGGCAGATATAAGAAAGGCTATAAAAGAAGATTTAAATTCATTTGAAGGGGTGTATGTTAGCGATAGAGAACATTTTGAAGATCGATCACTAAGTTTATTAGAAAAAAATGCTAGAAGATTATTGTCTCTGTCGAATATTAGAGGCGTATTAATGGATAGAACTTCAGAAAATGATTATACAGTTAAGTCATATATTATAAAGAAGTATGATCGATTATCGCCAGAAAACAAAAAAATAATAACCAATTTATTGTACGATCGTGTCAAAGAGAGAGGAAAAGAAGTAATAAAAATTATTACGAAAACATTAGATAGAGTAGAAAAAGAAGAATTTGCTGATGTTAGAAAAGAAATCAATAATTTACCTAGTTATATATTTCCAATAAAGTTAAAGTATGATATTTTTGCTAAAATTTTAGAAGTTAATGATGATCAAAGTTTTATTGAGAAACCTTTGAATGGATATTTTTCTGAAATTGTAAAAGTAAGGAATAATCTAGCTCATAAAAAATTAGAAGTATGCCCCCATCAAAAAAATATACTATATTACGATGATATTGAACAATTTGAACAAAGAAGATGTCCACCAAGTTGTGAACAACATATAGATGATCATAAAATTTCATTAGATCAATGGGAAAAAATTAGAAAAGATATAATTAAGTATGATAAATGTTTTAACGAAGTTCAAAAGCATTTTTAATAAAAGTGTTATTAATGGATAATGTATTTAAAATAGGCGGATTTATGACTGATATATTTAATAAAAATAAAAGATCGGATATAATGAGAAAAGTTCATTCTAATGGTAATAAGACAACTGAATTAAGATTAATTGAAATATTTAAACAATATAATATTTCTGGTTGGAGAAGATTTTATAAAGTGAAAGGACATCCTGATTTTGTTTTTTTAGAAAAAAAGATTGCTATTTTCCTTGATGGATGTTTCTGGCATGGCCATAATTGCAGAAATCTTACTCCTCAAAATAACAAGGAATATTGGGAAAAAAAGAAAAATAGAAATATATATCATGATAAAGAAATAACAAATTTATTTGAAAAGCGTGGTTGGACTGTTCTAAGAATATGGGAATGCGAACTTAAAAATAGAAATATAGATATTACAATGAAAAAAATTTTGGAAAAATTAAATTCTAATAGATTTTGATTATTAGAAGGTAGGAGACATGAATATTTTAGATAATTTTTCTTTATGGATGCAGAAAAATACTTCGTTAAAAGATACATCTATATATAAATATCAACGAGCGATTAATACAATATCTAATGAAATGCTGGATGCTAACGTCATATCCAAAAGTTTATTTGATATGAGTTTAGTAGAATTGGATATCGCAGTCATTAATATTCTGCATAATCCATCTTTCATAAAGAAAAATACAACAGGAAATAATATGTATAGTAATTCTCTAAAACAGTATCGTTATTATGTTTTGTCATGTTCTGATGTGGAAGATACAGAGCTGAAGATTGTAGAACAAATTGAGGCTAGTAAGATTGGCCATACAGAGAAAGAAACAATAATTAAGGCACGCATAGGTCAAGGACAGTATCGTAAAGATATTTTAGAAAAATATCAAAATTGCTGTTTAGTGACAGGCATTGATAATGTTAAGCTGCTTGTGGCAAGTCATATTAAACCTTGGGCAATTTGTAGTAACGTCGAAAGAATTGATGTAAACAATGGGTTGTTATTAAGTGCTAATATGGACAGGCTTTTTGATTGTGGGCTAATCACTTTTAATAACATTGGTAAAATGTTTATATCTTCTTTTGTTGGTAAAGAAAATGAGAAACGATTACGAATATCTCAAGATATTATAGTTGATCTAAAACACACTGATAAGTTGTTGGAATATCTTGAATACCATCAAGACATTTTGTTTGTAAAATAATAAAAATATATAATCTGATATATTTTTATTTGCTGAAATTTATAGTGCAAAATTCAGCAAAGATTTGAGGGATTGTGAGTTTATGGATTTTCTCCAAACTATTTTAACAATAATTATTTCTTTAATATCTGGTTTTGCTGGTACAATCTATTTGGAAAATAAAAGAAAAATAGTTAGAAAGCAAAAGCTTTCTAACTATTTGATATTGCTTTATTCGGAAATTAGTGACCATAATTTTTGGATAAGAAAGCTTTACTCCAATGCTGGTACGTTTAAAATATGTTCTAAACTTTTGCTTGAATCCTCAATTAAAGAGTGGAGTAATAGCAAATATTTTTTAGCGGAAAATCTAAATTCTAATGATCTTCAGGTGATTCTTAATCATTATAGGAATATAGACGGATTTAAAAGAGCATTTGCGAATGAAACCTGACTTTTTTCTTACTAAACCAGAGATGGAGATTTTTGTGGCAGATACTCAAGCGGCGCTTGAAATTATTGGTAAAGATCCTTCTGTGAAACAGTTTGTACAGTCTATAACAGAAAAAGAGGCAAAAAAAGAATGAATAATATATTAAAATTATAATTACAGAACAAAAAGCCGCTGAATATTCAGCGGCTTCCTTACTTTCAACATTTGGTGGAGACGAAGAGGATCGAACTCTCGACCTTACGGATGCGAACCGTACGCT
>USFW01000049.1 GCA_900553985.1 uncultured Clostridium sp. | reverse complement strand
CATTGCGGCAACTATACCCGCCATTAAAAACTTATTCATCCTATGTACGCCTCCTGTTTTTATTTAGATAACTAAAATAACTGTCATCCACTTGAATGATCCTCACTTTTTTGTAATAAATAAAATAGTACTATTGATAAAAACAATCCATGTGATAATAATGTCACTGAAAGAAATGTATTTACAAGGTCAACAGCAATTATAAAACTAGGAACTACAATCATTTGTATAGGTAGAATTGCAGTCATTTTATCCAATAAAGCCAACACCGCTAATAAAAAAATAGGCATGAGTAGAATACCCAAATACCCTAAATTAGCAAATGCATCAGCTAACAAGCCATTATTGGCTGGCATTTCATAACCATAATATGTTTCCCCAATGACTTTTACAATACGTGTTTGCGAAAATTCGGAATCAAGTCCACTCCACTTAAAAACACTGCTTATGAAATAGTCGGGAGAATGGTATGTAAAATAATCATAATATTGAAAAGATAATAAATTTGGCCAAAATAATGCACGACGAATGATTAGTTCAACTATAAACTCTGTTTTAAAAATAATATATTCGAATATAGCACTTAAACACAATATGCAAAAAGATAATAGGACTTTTATCCTATCATATTTTATCTTTAATAATATAATAATCATCGATAATAAACCAATGAAAAAAGTCGATTTAAATGCTAAAGTTACAAAAATTAGAAAACTAAATACAAATAGCACTACAACAAAAAAATATTTTTTTAAAGTTGCAAAATAAAAAATTGCTATAGGAATGCAAAGTTGCGCAGAAGTAAGCAAGTAAGAAGATAGTACTGGTAACTCAATCACATTACTCATTTCTCTCATAATATAAATATCGTACAAATTAAAAGAGAAATTAAACCCAGTGTAAACAAAACCTATGAATAATATATTTAAACAAATTATGATAATAATCAAATAAAAAACAAACAAATAAATATTATTATTTTTACTTTCTAATGAATCATTTCTCTTAAGATCATATTTTTTTAAAAAGCTATAACCCCAAACTAATATTAACCAATATACCATGTACGAAAGCTCGTAAATTACATTTTCAAATGCATTATATGCAACCATACTAGTAAACGGAACAAAATAGAAAAGATATATAAAATATAAAATAATAGAAGATGCATTTTCTTTTAAGTTCAGAATTTTAGTTCCCAAAATTAAAAATAATACAGATTTAATAAATGTTAATGGTTCCCATTGCCCCGCAAAGCCAAAAAAATCATAAAAATTACAAATCCAGTTTACATATAGCCAATCTAAACTTAATCTGTAAATTATTAATAACAATAAAAATTTCATTTTATATTCCTCAATATTCTATATGAATTAAATATTTTTTTTCTATATCTATAACATACAAAAAATAAATATGTTACGTATAAGCTACCCGCCATTAATAAATTTAAATAATTATTTAAAATAATAAACAGAAATACCGTCAATACAACAAAAATATTAATTTGTCGCGTATTGACAGTAAGTAACTTATCTACATATTGTTCTGCGTAAATAAATCTAATTAATAGAACTAATGGTATTAGTGATATAAAATATTCTACTAGAAGAATATCTTGAAAATTAATCAAAAACGTTATGAGGAATAAACTAAATAACAATGATACAATGGTTATTTTTAATATAAGACTTTCTTTCCTGTAAACTTTTAAAAGTGTTACACTGAAAATAGACCAATTACTATCAAAAAGAATGACTGGCAAAAGTATAAAAATAAAAACGCCGCTTTCACTATATTGAATCAACCAGTATTTAAAAAGAAAAAGTAGTGGATAGGCCGACAACAATAAAAACAACATCAAAAGATTAAATAATACATACGCCGCTTGATAATATTTTCGTATGCTTACCCCTCTATTAAGTAAATTACGTAAACTCGGAAACATTACTATGCTCACGGCATTAACAAAAACCATAATAAAACTGCAAACACTAAGTACGATAGCTACCTTGCCGTAAATTGATTTGTCAAAAATATCTACAATCACAAAACGTATACTACCCACAATTAATAAACTGCAAACCGTAGCAAATAACAATTTACTACCAACACTAATATTATTCATTAATTCTTGCAATGCTGCCCATACGGATATTTTACGTATTCCAGCTTGCAAAAATTCTTTCAAATATATACAGCAATAAATAGAAATTAATATTTTAGAATAAATAAAGCTATTTATAATATCATTTACATGAAAAACATCAAAATACAAATAATGAAATAATAAAAATAATGAGAATAGCAACTTGTCAAAAAGAAGAATTTTAGCGTATTCATCAGTATGTCCGGATGCCTGTAATAAATAATCTACAAAAAAACGCCATGTCATAATGGGAATACATAAAACAAATCCTAAAATAGAAATAGATAAAACTTGATGTGTATAAAATAAAATAACGCCTACACCTGTTAATATAAATAAAAAAACTATCATAAATTGTTTTTTTAGAAGTCCTAGATCCATTTCTTCAAAGCTGCATCCACCATAACGTAAATATACGCCGTTAGCAAAACCAAACTGACAAACTTCAACATAAGTAAAAAGCAGTAAAAAATACTGCCATTCACCATAATCTTTTATGCTAATTAGTTTTGGTAATATCAACGTAATTAATACTGAACATACAAAATTAACCAGATTGGCAATAACAACATTTAAGACTTGCCGTATATAAACACTATTCAGATTCACCAAGCAATCCTCTATTCATACAAACTTATTTTAGATAAATCAAGGTACGAACCTAATTTTTCATTAAATTCCAAGGGATTATAGTTATGACAACCACCAGCACAGGTAAATGTTAATTCTCCAAAAATAATTTTCTTATTAATTTCATAAAAGTCTACTCTTACAAAAGGAAATGGTTCTGCTAAAACAGTTGCATATTTTTTCATTTCTTGGTAATTAGAAGGAAATATTACTTCGTTTTCAGACAATATTTGGCTATTATCTGTAATATTCAGAGGCTTTAATCGCATGTCATAATAATTTTCATATTGCAAATGCGCGTCTTCATGAGAACCGTCAATTTTGGCAGTTCCATGTTTAATCAATACCATTTGAGGATTCCCATTAAAACAGTAAAACTTGTAATCCACCAACGGTTTACTGTCATTATTTTCTAAAAATTTCTCACAAATAATTTTAGGTTTAATATTCTTATATTGCCATTCCCTTGTTATATAATATTGATTAATATTCATGTACCATGACAATTTCTTTTTTGCTTTCTCTAAATCAAATACTTTTTTATCAAAACAAGCAACATTTCCACCGGAAACATGATTGCATTTTAAATAAAACTTTTCAGGCAAATGATCAATACATTTTATTTCTGAAACATCATCGTACACCGCATATAAATCATTCAATATATGCTCTAGTCCTTGTTCCTTAATATATTCTCTAACCAGATATTTATCTGCGCATTTAGTCAACAATTGATTATGATAATTAAATTTTAACCACCATATTTTTTCGTCAAAAGTTTTAGGATCATGTAAATTCAATTTCCGACCAAACTTATTGTAATAATATTCGACAGCATATTTTTCATCATCTTTACCAGCATTAAATTTAGCATAATAATATCTTAATTTAGAATAAACTCCTTGGGTCATTTTATTATTTTCCAAAATTTTGCGTACTATTGTTTTCATCATAAACTCCCAATAAAATTTCATTATATATGCTCATATATTTTTCATTTATAACTTCCCAGGAAAATTGCTTTATACTATTTGGAGTAATTTTTATATTATGTAACATGATGTTTTTAATTTGCTCATATAAACCTATATAATCTTGACAATGTATGCCATACCCTACTTCACCATCACTAAACCATCCATCAAAACCTTCTCCTTTACTATAAATTACAGGTAAGCCTTGACTAATTGCTTCCACATAAACTAATCCAAAAGTTTCAGTCCTTGATGGCATAATAAAAATATTGTTTTCACGATAAATATTCAATAATTCAAGTTTATTTTTTTCTCCTAAATAAGTTACATACTTTTTGGATAATATCTTCTGATATATTTTAGAGTTTTGAACCCTTCCAACAATCGTATATTCTACTTTCACTCCATCTTTTAATAAAAGTTCTATCGCTTTACATGTTGTTAATAAGTTTTTATTTTTATCTATATTACCTACATATAATATTTTTATATTAGAATATAATGGTAAATTATTTTTTGAATATTGATTATCTATCCAAAAACGATCTACTCCATTAGGTATTATCATACATTTATCATAAATTATTTCCGCTATATTTTGTGGTAATAAATCATTTAAAACACGCTTTTGATAAGCCGGCGAAATAAAGATAACTTTAGAAGCATTATTTAAAATTTTATGTCCTAAATTACGTAAACATATCATGTATTTATAAAAAATATTTATATCTGTATTTCTTATTGCGACTATATATGGTATTTTATATTTTTCGTTTAATTTATAAGCAATATATCCATTAGAAAACCATGAATGGGCATGATACACATCAAAATTACTACAATCAAATTTTTTATTTATATCTTTTAATATTTTATTATGCTTAAATGGAAAAATTAATCTTTCCCAGTCTTTATAGCAATAACTCAACTTTGCGTATTCCCCGTAATTAAAATTATTGTTTAAAAATTCATTTGACACAGGAATGTACACTTTTATTTCTAAAGATTTTTGTAACTGTTCCTCAAATAAATTTTTATAAAAATAACTTTTTGCATAATATGAATTTATATGTAGTATCTTCATAATCTCCAATAATGGTATCCTAAATTATTTACATCGCTTCTATTAAGAATTCCTTTAACATCGATAATAATCTTTTGGTTATTATCTTCATTAATAAATAATTTATCAAAATCCGCTATTAATAGTTTCTTATATTGCTCATGTGCTACTGCTATAATAAGACAATCAGCATCTTTTATATCCTCAAAATTAACTAAATCTATGTTATATACTTTCTTAACTTCTTCTTTATTAGCCCATGTATCACTTATTACAGGTACAATATCAAATTCTTTTAAGCGATTTACTATATCTTCCACTTTTGAATTACGTATATCAGGACAATTCTCTTTAAATGTTAATCCTAATATAACTACTTTAGATTCTTTTGGTGCTTTACCTGCTTTAATCATCTCTTTAATAGCCGCATTTGCAACAAATTGACCCATACTATCATTAACTTTTCTACCAGATAATATAATTTGACTGTGATATCCTAATTTTTCAGATTCATAAGTAAAATAATATGGATCTACTCCTATGCAATGACCACCAACAAGTCCTGGCCTAAATCCTAATGCATTCCATTTAGTATTCATTCCATCTACTACTTCATTAGTATCAATACCCATCTTGTCGAATACCATGGCTAATTCATTCATAAATGCAATATTAATATCACGTTGACTATTTTCTACCACTTTTATTGCTTCTGCCGTTTTTATCGTACTTACCGGATATGTTCCAACCTCTATCACTAAATCATAAATCTTTTTTATTTCTTCCAAAGCTTGTTGATCTATTCCAGCTACAATCTTACGTATATTTTCCAATCTATGTTGCTTATCTCCGGGATTAATGCGTTCAGGACTATAGCCAACTTTAAAATCTACCCCACACTTTAATCCTGATTCTTTTTCCAATATAGGGACACAAATACCTTCAGTAACCCCAGGATATACTGTGGATTCATAAACTACAATAGAATTTTTAGTCAAATTTCTACCTAAAATACTACTTGCCACAACAAGTGGAGTCAAATTAGGAGTCTTGTCCTGATTAATTGGAGTAGGAACTGCAACTATGTGGAATTTAGCAGCCCGTAATTTCTTTTCATCGCAAGTGAAATACACAGATGTATTCTGAATCGCCTCATTACCCACTTCTTGTGTAGGATCAATACCAGCTTTATATAATGCAATCTTTTCTTTGTTTGTATCAAAACCGACAACATCTAATTTTCTAGAAAAAGCTACAGCTATCGGCATACCAACGTAACCCAACCCTATTAATGATAATTTTTCTTCACGATTTAGCAATTTCTCATACAAAGACATTTTTATTCCTCCAATATTATTTTTAAAATCTATATTTTTTTATTCCATTAATTGCATAATGCATAAATACTAATAAACATTTAAAAAAAGGAATTCCTTCATGATGGTGATACAAACTCCATCTTTTTTTTATTAATCCAAAATTCTTTTCCGAAAGAGAATCCTTTCTGACTCTTATTATAGTTACCGGTTCCTTTAAAGCATAAGCACAGAAGCCTTTTTTCATAAGAGACCACCATAATAAATGGTCTTGTCCTGTTCTTGCCAAAGGTATGCGTACATCACCCGTTTTTAAACGATCAATGACAACACTACTCGTAGTAATACAATAAGAATTCCTTAAACTCTGTTCATAATCTAATTTATTATGAACATAAACTATTTTAGATTTTCCATCTTCTCTTTGTAACACATATTGCGTAAAACAAAAAGCAATATCTCTTTCACGCATAAAAGAAATTTGTTTTTCAATTTTATCAGGCTGCCATAAATCGTCACTGTCACAAAACGCAAGGAATCTACCATTAGATAGTCCTATAGCTACATTACGACTAACTGCTGCTCCTGAATTTTTTTCTAACTGACGATAAACTATTCTCGAGTCTTTATCAGCCCATTTAATGATTTTCTGATATGTGCCATCATTAGAACAATCATCGATCAAAATAATTTCTAAATTTTTATACGTTTGATTAACAATACTTTCCAATGTACTATCTAAAAAATACTGAATATTATATGTGGGAATGATGACAGACACTAAATTATTTTTATACATCTCAATATGCACCTTTTTTCCTGAACACGACATCAAATGTTTTTATAAGTATCTGAATATCTTTTAGCAAATTCCTATTAACTACATATTCAACATCCAAAGCAACACGTTCTGGATAAGATATGTCGCTACGCCCACTAACCTGCCACAGCCCAGTAATGCCAGGTTTTACTGAATAATATTTTTTTATATGTTTCCCGTAGCGTGGCACTTCTTCCTGGACAATAGGACGTGGTCCAACCAAACTCAT
>USFW01000048.1 GCA_900553985.1 uncultured Clostridium sp. | reverse complement strand
GTTATAGGAGTTCAATGGCATCCAGAAAAAATGAATGATTTAAGTTTTTTCAAAAGTTTCATAAATTTGTAGTATTTCTAAAACAAAGAAAATTAAATTTAATCATTTGATTTTGAAAGGAAGTATTGCTATGAATAATTGTATAGGGGAGATGAGAAAATGAAAATAGGAATAGATATAGATAATGTTATCTCTAATTTTAATGATGAATTATTAAAAGAATATTTAAAACATGATAAAGAACTAAGAAATACAGGAATTATAAACGAAGATGTTTTTATAAGATATGGAATGTTTGATTGGACCGAAAAAGAAGAATCAGAATTCTATAAAAATAATATTGAAAGAATAGCTAAAAAATTACAACCCCTTAATAGAGCAACAGAAACAATAAAAAAATTAAAAGAAGATGGTAACGAAATTATTATCATATCTGGAAGAAATAATGGAGAATATAATAATCCATATAAGCTTACAGAGGAATGGTTAGCAAAATACAATATCGTTTATGATAAGTTAATTCTAACAAATGCTTATAACAAAGAAGAAAAAGCAAATGTATGTAAAGAAAATAATATTGATATTATGATAGAAGATAGCACTCAAACAGCTGTAAATATAGAAAAAATTGGCACAAATGTTCTATTTATGAATACAAGATATAATAAGAATAATGAAAATTTTGAAAAAGTATCAAATTGGAAAGAAATATATTCAAAGATATCTAAATTATATAAAAAAGATAAAAATATAGACAAAATAAATGTTATACTAGATACAGATACATATAATGAATGTGATGACCAATTTGCTCTTGCATATATGCTTTTATCACAAAATAAGTTTAATATAGAAGCTATTACAGTAGCACCATATCACCATGATAATGATATTAGCGTAGAAGAAGGACAAGAAAAGAGTTATCGAGAAATATTAAAAATTTGCAATTGGTTAAATTTTGATACAAAAAATAAAGTATTTAAAGGAAGTAACGGTTATATAGAAAACGGCTATAACGAAACAAATGAAGCAGTAGAAAAAATAATTGAGATTGTAAAGAAAAACGAAAAAACATACATTATGGCAATTGGAGCAATCACAAATGTAGCTTTAGCAATTCAAAAAGCACCTAGTATTGTAGACAAGATTGAAATTATATGGCTTGGAGGACATAGTCCAATATGTAATAATAATAAAGAATTTAATTTCAGACAAGATGTACAAGCTATAAAGGAGATATTTTCATCAAAAGCAAACTTAACAATTATTCCTTGCAATGGTGTTGCATCTAATTTAAAAATATCAATATATGAATTAGAACATTATTTAAAAGGAAAAAATGAACTTTGCAATTATCTATGTAGTAGATTTTATGATGATGGAATACATGGAATTCAAACAAGAAGAACAATTTGGGATATAAGTGTTATTGCTTATTTAATAAATAAAGAATGGTTTGAAGAAAAGAAAATGGATTGTCCAAAAATCAATAAAGACTTGAGTTATAGTTTTAATGAGAATGATAGAAAAATAAAGTTTGTAACTTATTTGGATTCAGATAAAATATATAATGACTTATTTGATAAATTAGTAAAAAAAGGATAGAGATGGAAGAAAAAGATTTATTAATAGAAAAATATAATATAGAAAAGGCACTAGCATTTTATAATATAAATATAGATGATTACAAGGATAAGTGTTATAAATGTTTAGATGACATTAATAAGAATAATGAATTAAAAAATAAAATAAATCAGGTACTAAAATTATTATATAACAATGAAAGTAAACAACTAGAATTATTATGGAAAGAAAAAGATTTAAGTAACTTTTTAGGTAATCAGTACAACAAATTTATCCATAATATTATACTTTTATCAGGTTATAAAATACATGAAGAAAATATGAGTAAATATAACTTTGATACATATCAAATTTTAGCACATAAAAATAGAGTCAAAGAATGTTTAACTAGTGACATATATAATCGAAAACTAGAAGGTATTAGATTGTCTCAAGCTTTGTGGGGAATATATTTTATAAAAATAAGGTTAATAGAAGTTGGAAGATTACAATATGAATATTGTAATAACAAAAAAGAAAAATATATTAAAATTCATATTCCAAAAGGAGATAAGCTAGATCATAATGAAGTAATAAATTCTATAAAAGATTCTAAAAAAGAAATAGAAAAATACTTTAAAATAAAAAATTACGAATATTATTGTGAATCATGGCTATTAAGTAAAGATATAACAAAAATATTAGATAACAACTCAAACATTCTAAAATTTCAAAAACTATTTGATATAACTGAAGGAAAAAATGCTATTAAAGATATTCTGAATTTTGTTTATGGATTACAAAATATGAAAAATTTAAAAGAACTACCAGAAAATACAAGTTTACAGAAGAACATTAAAGAATTACTATTAAAAGAAAAAGATGTATATATAGGCATAGGAAAACTTAAAAACATATAAAAAAAGAAATTTTGAATTCTTTATATGAAAGAAAGGATTTTTAACATTTATGAAAAAAATAATAGCAATGGATTTAGATGGAACTTTATTAAAAGATAATAAAGAGTGTCCTAAAGATACAAAGAAATATTTACAAAAATTAAAAGATAAAGGATATATTATAGTAATTGCTACAGGAAGGATACTAAAATCGGCAAAAGATATTACAGATGGAGCAAAGTTTGCAAATTATATCATAGCAGATTCAGGAAGCACAATTTATGATACTAAATATAAAGAAATAATTAGTGAAAGTATAATAAGCCAGTCAGATCTAATTAAGATTTGTAAAGAATATGAAAGTAATTGGGGAATATTAGAAATATGTGATAAAAAATGGTGTAATGTATATACAAATTTAAAATACAAAATAAGAGAATATGATAATTTCATATTAAACATAAATGACTTTCTTAATAATAAACAGGAAATAACACATATTAGTATTATACCTAAACAAGATTGTGTATATAAAATAATAGACAAACTAAAAAAAGAGTTACCAAACCTTAAAGTGTCACTTATGCAAGATTCTTTTTCAGATTTAAAATATATAGAAATACACAATAATGAAATAAACAAGTACGAAGGAATAAAATTAATAGCAAATAAAGAAAAAGTAGAAAATAAAAATATTATATGTTTTGGTGATGGACTGAATGATGTAGATATGATAGAAAAAAGTGGAATAGGAGTAGCAATGGATAATGCTCTTTCAGAGATAAAACAAAGGGCTGACTTTACAACATTATCAAACAATAATGAGGGAATAAAATATTTTTTAGAACAAAACATAAATAAGTTATAATATATAGCTAGCAAAAATATTTTAGAAGGAGAAAATGATGAAATTAACAAGTAACGAAGCATTAAAAATGTTAGAAGATGAAAAAAATAAAACTTCAAATGAACATTGGATAAATCATTCAATTTGTGTTGGAAATGTTGCAGGAAGAATTGCAAAAGCGTTAAATTTGGATGAGGATTTTGCTAAAACTTTAGGATATATACATGATATTGGAAAAAGATATGATTATATTGAAAGTGGTGTATTCCCTCATGCTATGAAAGGTTATGAATATATAAAATTATTAGGCTATGATGAAGAATATGCTGGAATTTGTATCAAACATTCTTTTTTAAATAATGATATTGATTGCATATCAAATGATAGAGATGAAACAGATAGAACTAATCCTAATTTTGAATTTGTAAAAAATTATATAAAAGATGAATACACAATTTATGAGAAAATAATTAATTTATGTGATTTGATGTGTACTAATAAAATTTTAACAATTGATAAAAGAGGGATGGATTTATTGTTAAGACATGGAGTTTATGCTAAAACACATTATCATATTAAAGAAACTTATAAAATAAAAGAATATTTTGACAAATTGTTAGGATATAATTTATATGATTTATTTCCAGAAATAAAGGAAAATTTATAAATAAAAGAATACGAAAAAATTATAAAAAGAATAAGGAGAAATAGATATGTTAAAAAAGTTGAAAGAAAAGTATGTGTTTTTTGATGTAGATGGTACTTTATCAGAATATAGATTTAATGATAAGTTATATAGTGGAGGATGTCCTGAACTTGGATGTCAATCTTTAGAGGATTTATTATTTTCAAATTTATTTGCTAATGCTAGGCCATTAAAGAATATGCAAAATATCATTAGTCAATTAAATTCAGATAAAATTTTTGTTTTAGGTACTATTGTTACAAATAATGAAATAAATCAAAAATATAAATGGCTAGAAGAAAATTATCCTAATATAAAAAAAGAAAACATAATTTTTATAAGTTCAACAATGATGAAACCAAATGTAATAATAGAATATGCTAAAAAACTAGATATTAATTTACAAGATACTGTATTTGTTGATGATAGATTAGATGTTTTAAGAAAAGCTGAAGAATTAGGAATTAAAGCATATCATCCTAGTTCTTTTGTAGAGTAATACATAATAATAAATCATTAATTGAATAACTCAAGCATTTCTTAAAACTACAAAATGAAAAACATATAAAATAGTAAAATTTAATGAATGGAATTTTGTAAAAAGCATAAAAAGATAAACAAAAAATAAGCAAATCTAAATTTTGCTTATTTTTTGTTATAAATGTCATTTTTTATTAATTTGTTGTGTCTTATAAATGAAGGGGGGGAAAAGACTAATGCTGAATGATAAAGAGATAGACAGACTAATAAATCAATATGGAAATAGTGTACTACGTATGAGTTATATAATCTTAAAAGATTACGATTTAGCCCAAGATGTAGTTCAAGATACTTTTATACAGGTAATAAAGAAATATAATACATTAAAAAATAAAGAATCTGAAAAAGCTTGGATTATGAAAATAGCAACTAATCAATGTAAAAATCAATTAAGAAGTCAATGGTTCAAAAAAATTATATCTTATGAAGAGGAACAAGAACTTGAAAACAAAACAACTGAAATGGAAATTAAAGAAGATTACACATTAAAATATATTTATGAATTAAAAGAAAAATATAAAGAAGTAATTTTATTATATTATTACCAAGAAATGAGTATAAAAGAAATTGCATCAGCATTAGGAAAAAAGGAATCTAATGTTCAACAATTATTAAAGAGAGCTAGAGAACAATTAAAAAGGAGGATGGAAAATAATGTCGAATGAAATAAAAGAAAAGATTAATAGCGAATTAAATCATTTACATTTATCAGAAAATGTTATTAATAATATAAAAAATGGCAAAAGGAGTAAAAAAGTTAATATTTCAACAGTTGCAATATCAATATTAGTAACTTGTATTATTTCATTTTCAACAGTATATGCTGTAACTCAAGTATTTACAAATAGCATAAATGGAAAAGAATTACCACAACTAGATGAAATGTATATTGTAGAAGTGAATGACATTAAAAATGGTAATGTTGATGAGTATGGAGTAATAACTAAAAAATTCGATAATATAGAACAAATTGAAAATGAATTAGGAATAAAACTTTTATCAAGCGAATATGCAGAAAACAACGATTATAAATTAATTAATTATGAAAAGATAGGTGAAGGTTATAATTGCATTGATATAGGAGCATATATTGTTGGAGATTTAACAAATTTAAAATATCAAGAAGAATATGAATATTATTCTTGGTTATCTGGAGAAATATATCAAACTCCTATTGATTTAAAAATAGAGATCATTTCAGATAGTAGTCAACAATATTTTGATTCAGAATATTTAGGAGAATATAAATATGTAAATACGATTACTTCAAAAGATGGGTACAAAGTAAATCTACTAGAGAGTAAATCGATAGGAAAAAATAAAGTATGTGCTATATTTGTAGCAAATGGTATAAGATATACATTATCTGGGCATATAGAAATAGATACAATGATAAATATTATAAATTCAATGGATTAATGTTGAATATAAAGTATTATAAAAAGCGAAGTGCTAACAAAATACAAGCATTTTGCTTTTTGATTATAGAAAAAAATTAAAAAAATATTAATGTTACTTACTTGTCACTTTGTATGATTTATAATATAGTAATGGAGGAATTTGGTAAATTTTATATACTTTTTATTATTATAGTGTTATAATTTTATCAATTAATACTTTAAATGAAATCGTAGGAGGGTTCTATAATGAAAAGTGAAATCCTAAAATGCTTAGGCAAATTTCCAGAAAAAACAAGTTTAAAAGTTAAAGAAATAAACAAAATTGATTATGGTGATTATACCGAAATACTACTAGAATATAATGTTGAAATTGGAGAAAGAGTCAGAAGTTATATATTAATACCTAAAAAAGAAGGCGTTAAACCTGCAATAGTTGCAATTCACCAACATGCAAGTAATTGGGATATAGGAAAGTCAGAAGTTGTTGGGAAAATGGATAATAAAATGTTTGCATATGGACTTGACTTGGTAAAAAAAGGCTATATAGTAATTGCTCCTGATTTATTATGCTTTGAATCAAGGCAAGGAAATGAAAAATTTAGAACAGATAAAGAAATGCAAAAAATGTATGAAAGATTTGAATTTTGTAAATATATTTTAAATGGTAGTTGTTTACAAACGAAATATCTTCACGATTTATCGACTGCAATTGATGTATTGTGTTCATTTGAGTTTGTTGATAAAAATAATATAGGAGTAATTGGTCATTCATTAGGTGGTCAGGAAGCAATATGGCTATCATGGTATGATGAAAGAATAAAATGTTGCGTTTCTTCTTGTGGAGTTAGTTGTATAAAAGATATCTTAGATTATGAAATATTACACAATTTTGCATTGTATATTCCCAACATCAGTAATGTATGTGATATGGATGAAATAATTAATGAAATTTCACCTAGAGCTGTATTACTACTTAGTGGACTAAAAGATGAATACCATTTTCCATTATCAGGAATAGAAAAAATAGAGATAAAAAATAAAAGTAATTTAAATTTTAAATCTGTAAAATTTGATGATGGACATAAATTTAATATTCACGAAAAAAATATTGCATATGATTTTTTGGATAAATATTTAAAATAAAATTATATATGTATAATTTTTGAAACTTTTTAATTTTTAATAATTTTGCAAGAACAGGTAATCTATTTGAATCCACATAACACCCTAAATAGGAAATACACTTTGGTTTATTTTTGGAGGTTTATTTAGTGGACTTTCGTGGGGATTATCAGGAATTATTTGGCGTATAACCATTGTTAGAATACCTTATGGAAAGCAATGTTTTAAATTTGCTAGTATGTCATTTGCTCCATT
>USFW01000047.1 GCA_900553985.1 uncultured Clostridium sp. | reverse complement strand
ATAATAATTTTAGTTTTTTATCATTATTTTTAATCAATTATATTTTTTATTTCTTATAATCAAATTTTCTTTATTTTACATTTTTCCAATTTATTTTATATTTTATCTATAAAATTTTCTATTATATTTAACATCTTTTTATTATTTTTCACATATGTTTTTGGAATAAAATTTTTAGATTTAATTATAGCTTCTTTTACTTCCTTTACATCATTAATTCCTATTATACATCCATCATTATTAAATTTTTCTACAATTTCCTTTTGATGATCATTTACATGTTCACCATACTTATGTAATCTAGGTATTGCAATTACTTTTTTTCCTTTTTCTAATGAAGAAATTATTGAGCCCACTCCTCCATGGGTAATTATTAAATCAGCTTTATCTTGCAATTCTTCTAATTCTTCCTTTGGCATTAAGTCTATTATTTTCATATCATCTGTTTCATATTTAGTATATCCTGCTTGTACTATAACTTCTTCTTTTATTATATTTTCTTTTATTAATTTATCTATTTCCTCTAATAGTCTGTGAAAACTATTATTTTGAGTTCCTAACATAACTAAAATCATTAATATATCGAACCTCCATATACTGCTTTGGGATAAAGTTTTAGCATTTCTTTCCATTGCACAATAAATAAATCAGCTATTGGATATATTAATCTTCCTGTTGCTGTTTTTTTATTTGTATTTGCAAATGTTTCTATATAAATTATTTTACTTCCAAATATTTTTCCTAATATACACATTGGACCTGCTGTATGTGTTCCTGTTGTTATTATTACTTTTGGTCTTAGTTTAAAATATAAGTATACTGTTTTTATACATAGGTATAAATATTTGAATATATATGTGAATAACTTTGCTCTTGTGCCATATGGTAAAAAATATAGTTTTTCTCCATATTTTTCTTTTAGTCCTTCATTTGCTTTATCTTTTTCTGTTATTATATTATAGTCATATTTATCAAATAATGGTGCTAATTGTAATAATTCATTTAAGTGTCCACCTGTACTTGATATGAATAATACTTTCTTCTTCATTTTTATCTATCAATCCTTTCTTTTAGGTTTGACTTTTGATTTATAATTTTTAAATTTTTAATGTAATATAATCTTATTTTTTCTGTTTATAATAAGAATCGCCTTTTATTTCCTTGCTTTTATATTATATATTTTTTTATTACATATGTCTAGTACAAAGATTATAAAAAGTGGAAACAACTTTCGTCATTTCCACTTTTTATTTTTTATCGTTTCTCTCGATGATATCCTCTTCTTTTTCTGGATATAAACAGAAGATATTTACCATCAAACTCCAAACAATTTATTACAGTCCAAGTAATATACATATGATCTCTTAAACTTCTCCTACTAGTAGTCTGATTTCTTATAAAGTCATATTCATCTTTATAATTTTTGACTTTGCCTTGAACTGCAATAGTTCTTTTCTTGCATATAGGATTTTCATTTTCTAAAAATGTTAATACCATTGTATTATTTTCCAAATATGCATCTTCTAAATACATATTTTTCTTCCGTTTTTCCTTAATTATCTGGTTGATTTCCTCCTCATAATTATTAAATCCTTTTGTTATCTTTTCTATGCATTGCATAAAAAATTCCTCCTTCTGCAAATTTTTTAATTATTATACTATTTTTTTCTATATTCGTAAATAGTTTTTAACCAAATAATCCTCTTTTCTTGATTGGTGGTTGCTCATTCATTGTTTTTGCCAATTGAACTAATAATTCTCTTTGTTCTTTTGTTAATTTTTTTGGAGTTTGTACTACTACATTAAATATAAAATCTCCTACTACATTTGAATTAACGGATTTAAATCCTTTATTTTTTATTACAAATTTTGTTCCTGTTTGTGTTGCATCTGGTATTTTATATTTTTCTTTACTTCCATCAACCATTGGAATTTCTAATTCTGCACCTAGAGTTGCTTGTGTTATACTTATTGGAATATCACATATTACATTATTTCCACTTCTTGTATAAATACTATGTCTTTTTATTTTTACTGTAATATATAAATCACCTTTTGACCCACCTTTTTCTCCCGGTTCGCCTTCTCCTCTTAACACAACTGTTTGACCATTATCTATTCCAGCTGGTATTTTTACTTTTATTTTTGGTTGTTTTCTTACTTTTCCTTTTCCTCTACAAATATCACAAGGTTCTTTTATTATTTCTCCACTACCATGACATGTAGCACAAGTTCTTGTGGTTTGCATTTGTCCTAATATTGTATTTTGAACTTGTCTTACTTGACCTGTTCCATTACATTCTGGACATTTAGTAACAGATGTTCCTGGTCTTGCACCTGTTCCATGGCAATGTGAACATTCTTCATTTCTATTTATTATTATTTCTTTTTCAACACCTAAAAAAGCTTCCTCAAAAGTTATATCTAATTGAAGGTTTAAATCAGCACCTTTCTTTGGTCCATTTTGTTTTCTTGAGCTTTTTCCTCCAAAACCTCCTCCAAAGAATGAAGAAAAAATATCTCCTAAGTCTCCAAAATCTCCAAAACCATCAAATCCTGAGCTACTATATGAATAATAACCATTTTGACCTCCAAATGGTCCTCCAGCTCCTCCTCCAAAACCTTGTGGTCCATCTGGTCCAAATTGGTCATACATTCTTCTTTTTTGTGGATTTGATAATGTTTCATATGCTTCATTTACTTCTTTAAATTTCGCTTCTGCTTCTGCTTTATTATCTAAATTTGCATCTGGGTGATATTTTTTTGCAAGTTTCCTATATGCTTTTTTTAACTCGTCATCTGTTGCATTTTTATTTACACCTAAAACCTCGTAATAATCTCTTTTTGCCATTTTTACTATCATTCCTTCCTCAAGGTATAAATTTTGCTAGAAAAAATTAGATTTAAAAACAATTATATATTTTTAACATGTATTATGTATCAAATAAAATTTCACATATCTAAGTTCACAATTATTTTCTAGCTTTTACAATACTAAAATGTTCTTTTAGTATATTTTTCCTTGTTATCTTTCTCATAATTTCTATTCATATTAATGTTGTGTTTTTCTATATAAGCTTTTGAATACTCTTCTGGTGTTATTTTTAATCTGTTTAATATTTCAATATAATAATTTTGGACATCTGTTATTTCTTCTAGAAATCTACTTCTAACATTTGAATCCTGCATTATAGCGTTAATTCCTTTTTTCTTTATAATAGAAATACATTCTCCTATTTCCTCAATCATATATAACATGTGGTTTTTAGCTGCATTAGGCTCCATATCATTCCATTTTTCCTTGTTTTGTTCATATAAATCAAGTTGCATATTTTGCATTTCAGAAATACTTAAATCTTTTTTTGACATACGATATACTCCTATTTATTTTTTATAAATTTTGAGGCTGGATTTTATGTTATTTTCCAGCCTTGATTATAGTTCTATTTTTTATCTTCATCATTTTCTACTTTGTAGTCTGCATCATATACATTTCCATCATTGTTATTTGTTTCTTCTCCTGCTTGAGCTTGGTTTGGGTTAGCTCCTGCTGCTCCATTTGGATTTGCAGTTTTGTATAATTGTTCTGACATATCATAGAATACTTTTGTTAATTTCTCTGTTGCTTCTTTTATTTTTTCTGTATCGTTTGTTTCTAATGCTTTTTTAGTGTTATCTATTTCTGTTTCTACTTTTGCTTTTTCTTCTCCACTTATTTTATCACCTAAATCTTTTAATGTTTTTTCACTATTGTAGATTAAGCTTTCAGCATTATTTTTTACTTCTATTTCTTCTTTTTTCTTTTTATCTTCTGCTGCATGTGCTTCTGCATCTTTTACAGCTTTATCAATATCTTCATCAGTTAAGTTTGTTGAAGCTGTTATTGATACATTTTGTTCATTTCCTGTTGCCATATCTTTTGCTGATACATGTACTATACCATTTGCATCTATATCAAATGTAACTTCGATTTGTGGTACTCCTCTTGGTGCTGCTGGAATTCCTGTTAATTGGAATCTTCCTAATGTTTTATTATATGCTGCCATTTCTCTTTCACCTTGTAATACATGAACTTCTACTGATGTTTGACCATCTGCTGCTGTTGAGAATACTTGTGATTTCTTTGTTGGTATTGTTGTATTTCTTTCAATTAATTTTGTAAATACTCCACCATATGTTTCAATTCCTAATGATAATGGTGTTACGTCTAATAAAACTAAATCTTTTACATCTCCTGATAAAACTCCACCTTGTATTGCTGCACCTACTGCAACACATTCATCTGGGTTTATACCTTTATCAGCTTCTTTTCCTGTAATTCTTTTTACTGCTTCTTGAACAGCTGGAACTCTTGTAGAACCTCCAACTAATAATACTTTATGAATTTCTGATGCACTTAATCCTGCATCTTTTAAAGCTTGGTTAACTGGTCCAGCAGTTGCTTCTACTAAATCATGAATTAATTCTTCAAATTTTGCTCTTGTTAATGTCATGTCTAAATGTTTTGGTCCTGTACTATCTGCTGTTATAAATGGTAAGTTAATTTGTGTTTGTTGTACACCTGATAATTCTATTTTTGCTTTTTCTGCTGCTTCTTTTAATCTTTGCATTGCCATTTTATCAGTTTTTAAATCAATTCCATTTGATTTTTTGAATTCGTCTACTAAATAATCTATAATTGCTTGGTCGAAGTCATCTCCTCCTAAATGTGTATTACCATTTGTTGCTAAAACTTCAAATACTCCATCTCCAATATCTAATATTGATACGTCAAAAGTACCTCCACCTAAGTCATATATCATTATTTTTTGATCTTGTTCTTTATCCATTCCATAAGCAAGTGATGCTGCTGTTGGTTCATTTATAATTCTTAATACTTCTAGTCCTGCTATTTTTCCTGCATCTTTTGTTGCTTGTCTTTGGCTATCACTGAAATATGCTGGTACTGTAATAACTGCTTGTGTTACTTTTTGCCCTAAATAATTTTCAGCATCTGCTTTTAATTTTTGTAATATCATTGCTGATATTTCTTGTGGAGAGAATGAATCTCCATCTATATTAACTTTTTCATTAGTTCCCATTTTTCTTTTTATTGAAATAACAGTATTATCTGGATTTGTAACAGCTTGACGTTTTGCTATTTGACCAATTAATCTTTCACCATTTTTTGAAAATGCAACAACTGATGGTGTTGTTCTATTTCCTTCTGCATTTGGTATTACAACTGGTTCTCCTCCTTCCATTACTGCTACACATGAATTTGTTGTTCCTAAGTCAATTCCTATAATTTTTCCCATAACTTTTTAACTTCCTTTCCTTATTTTGATGATGATTTTGGGGTCGGAGACAAAAATCATCATCTTAATTTTCTATTTTAACTTAAGCTATGATGATTTTTGTCTCCGACCCCAAAATCACTTCGACCCAAATTGTGCCTTGAAAGTCGGATAAATCATCATTACCTTAAAAATTTTTCATTTTTTTATTTCTAGTTTGCCACTACAACCATTGAATGTCTTATAACTTTATTTCCTAGTTTGTATCCTTTTCTATATTCTTGAGCAATTTCTTTTTCCCCTAAATTCTCATCTTGAATGCTACTTACTGCTTCATGTAACTCTGGGTCAAAAGTTTCTCCTTCTGTTTTTATTTCTTCTATTCCTTTTGATTTTAAAACATCTTTAAATTGTTTTAAAACTAATTCTACACCTTGTTTGTAGTTTTCATCTTTTGTCTCAACTTTTGCTGCATTTTCTAAATTATCTAATACTGGTAAAATGATTTCTACAACATCTGATAATATAGAATTGTATAAATTTTCTCTTTCTTTACTACTTCTTTTTTTGTAATTTTCAAATTCTGCTAATATTCTTTTGTATCTATCATCTAATTCATCATAATCTTCTTTCGGTACTATTTCTTGTGTTTTTTTATTTTTCTTTTCTTCCTTATTTTCTTTTTTTAATTCTTCTTTATCTTCTGGCATTTTTTCTCCACCTTTCTATTCAATTTCTTTCAATTTTTTATTTATATATTTCATAACTGAAATTACTTTTGAATAATCCATTCTTTTAGGCCCTATAATTCCTATTGTTCCCACATCTTTTCCATTTACTTTGTGTTTAAATGTTACCACACTAAAGTCTTTTAATTCTTCTTTTTGATTTTCTTCTCCTATATACACATGTATATCATCAGCAAACCCTGAATTTAACATATCTGATACAAGTTCTTTTGTGTCTAAAACATTTATAAAGTTTTTTGCAACTTCTAAGCTATTAAATTCTGGTAAATCAAAAGATTTGTTAGCTCCTTCTAAATATATTTGTTCATCTTGAAGTGCTTTCTTTATCTGTTCTATTACTGGTTTTATAACATTTACACTATATGTCATTTCATCATATAAATACTCTTCCAATGGTCTATCAATTGTTTCTATTGGTTGACCTTTTAATTTATTATTGAACATATAATTCATTGTTTCTACTTGCTTTTGTGTTATATCTTCATCAAACTTTATGATTGTTTCTTTTACCATTCCTGTATCTGTCAATATTATTGCCATCATCATTCTTGTTCCTAATAAAATGAATTTTATTTCTTCTATTATTTGACTAGTTGCTTTTGGACCTATTGAAACTGTTGTATAATGTGTAACCTCTGATATTGTATTTGCTGCAATCTTAGTTAAATCTTCTATTTCATTTACTTTTGTTTCCAACTTAGAACTAATATATTTTATTTCTTCTAAACTTATGTCATCTTCTTTTAATAGTTCATCAACATAATACCTATATCCTTTTTCTGAAGGTATTCTACCACTAGATGTATGTGTCTTATCTAAATATCCTGATTTTTCTAAGTCAGCCATCTCATTTCTTATTGTTGCACTACTACAATTTAATCCGTGATTACTTGTTAGCGAATTTGAGCTTACAGGTTCTGCAGTATTTATGTATTCTTCTACTATTGCTTGTAAAACTTTTTTCTTTCTATTGTCTAACAATTTTTTCACCTCTTTTAGCACTCTTTTGTTTTGATTGCTAATCTTTTTATATATTATACCCTATTTTAGCACTTGTCAATATCTTTTGCTAAAAAATATTGTGAATTTTTTGTGAACAGTTATGAATATTAGTTTAATAATAAATTATTGTTTTATACTTTGTGTGTCGCAATCTACAAAATATAAAAATCGCATTTACTATCGTTTGTTTGGTCGCTTATATAGTATCTCGACAATAATTTATTATTAAACTGTGATTTCATAGTAGTGAACACTAAAAACAACAATTATAAAGAATATCTTATTATGAAGAAAATTATTATTCCTATATTTTGAATTACAAACAAATTTAACATATTAGAAGTAAGCAAATTATTGGTTGCTTCAATTACTCCTAAAATCTTATTTTCTTTTTGTTCCTTATAATGTTTTTGAGATTCAAAAAAAGTTATTAATTCTGGCATACTTGTTATAAATCCCAATAAAAATCCAAGTATACTTTCTGATATTTTAAATATTTTTGCTAATTGTTCTAAAGTATTTCCTAGTTCATTTCCTATCAAATATAAACTTACACTTGTTAATATTAAATATATAACATATACATATGTTTTTTTGTTTGTTTTTCTTTCTTCTTTTTCTTGTATTCCTTCTTGATTTTCTATCTCCTTGTCTTGTAATTGTAAAAATTTTTTATGAATTCTATTAGATATATACCAAAACGCAAAATATAGAAATAGAAAAATAGGTACAATATATATACTTAATTCTATTTTTAAAGTTATTAATATAAGTGGAATTACTATTGTGATTATCACTAATATTATATTGTATAAAATCCCCTTATTTTTTATTTCTTTATAGTTTTTAGTTAATATTACTGAAATAATATATTGCAGTAAATTTATTAAATTAGAACTAAATATATTATATATACCTGTTCCCATTAGTCCTTTAAAACTTGATATACTTACTGTTAAAAACTCCGGTACAGATGTTGCTATTCCTGTAATATTTCCAATAGTATGTGGTTTTAAATTTAAATTTTCACTTAATTTTCTTAATATTCTAACTAATATATATTTTGAAATTAGAACTATTAATGATGAATATATAATAAATTTAATTATTGCAATTATCATATTCTATCTCCATTCTAAACAATCATTTTTCTTATTGTAGAGTATCAGGAAATAGTTGATAATTATGATTTTTTTGGATTTTGACGTTCGCATGAAATGAAGATTAGAATTGGTTAGGCTTTCTAATGAGGAATGCTCACGGTACTTGAA
>USFW01000046.1 GCA_900553985.1 uncultured Clostridium sp. | reverse complement strand
CTGTTTTGTATTCATCTATCTTTTCTTTTTTATCTTCTTCTCCATAATAAATTGGATTAATATCTATATTACTACCTGTTAATATTAGTCCATCACATATTTTTTCTATTTCTTCCAAATTATTTTCTGTTAATACTGGAAATAATGTAATATTTAGTTTTTCAAATACATCTTTAAAATATTTTGTTATATAAAATCTTTCCGTAAATCCTATTTCTTTTTCTACTAATTCATATCTTTCTGTAATTGCTAAAATCATTTTTTATCTCCCTTCATTTTTTGATATATATCGTACCAGCTATATGCTCTAACTATATTTTCAAACTCATTTTTTCTATTGTAAGGTGCATCAAATATAATAATCGATGTATTTCCTATTAATTTATTTATATTTTTAGGCTCATCTTCTATCATTATATCTATATCACATCTTTTACAATGTTCACCTTTATTAGTTACATCAAAATAAATTTCATCATAATAGATTTTATTTTCTTTTAGCCACTGCTTTGTTATATCTTCAACTTTAGCTTTTAGATTTTCTGGAAACCATTCATCATTATTTTTTCTTGCTGTAATTATATATATTTCATGCCCTTCTTCTTTTAATTTTTTTATTACCTCTGAAGCAAATTTTCTAGCAGGATTTTTTATTACTAAATCTTTTCTGTATTTATTCCAAAATTCGTGTGCATCTTCTTCTGTCCATTTAAACATATCGGTTGTATCAAACACATTTATATCTTCTATTTGATATTTCCCTATTTCATTGCAATACTTACTTCCATAAGTAAGACAAAAATCATAATGAGAGTTTAATACTCCATCTATATCTATTCCTATTTTCATTCTTTCACCTTTTTTCTCTTTACAGTTTTAACAAATATTTTAATTGTTTAACTATGCTATACTATCATATAGAAGAAAAAATATCAATTCTAACCTCTAAAACATAATCTGTTTTAAAATTGATACTATACTTCATTTGCTAATAGTATGTCTATTTTAAATCCTAAACTCTTTCCTTTGTACCAAAATTTAGTAATTGCTATTAGCTACGATGATTCTAACACAATAGAAAATCCTTGATTCTTGTAAAGAAATCTTTTCACCAAATATTCAAGTCTACTTTGTTTTCCAGAATTTAAAAATTCTTTTCTCATTTTTTCTAGATTTATTGTTTCTCTATTCCGTTGTGCCATAATTGCTCTTTTCTGTGTTATATGTCTTTGATTTACATTTCAATATTTTGCTTTTTACTTAACTATATTTTAAATTATAACAAATTTAAGGTTAACAATCAATTTTTTAATAAAATGATATTGCATTGTTATAAATTTATAAGTGTTTTTAATTCATTTACAAATAAGAGAGCAGAAATTCTGCCCTCAAAACACAAATTATAATTAATGTTAAATGAAATAATAGTTACACAATTCTTGCTCCAAAAGGTGCTAGAGATAACTTTGCAATTTTGAAAAATTGTAATCCAAATGGTATTCCTACAATAGTTATACACCAAAAACAACCAAATAAAAGATTTTCTAATGCCATAGGAATTCCAAAAAAGATAATCCATATAACATTAGCAAGTAAAGATGGAACACCTCCACCATACTCAATTTCTTTTCCAAATGGAGCAAATGACATACTAGCAAATTTAAAACATTGCTTTCCATAAGGTATTCCGACAATGGTTATACACCAGATAACACCTGATAATACCCACGAAAGTCCACTAAATAAACCTCCAAAAATAAACCAAAGTATATTTCCTAAAAAGCTCATATTTTATTCTCCTTTCAATTATTAAATCACATTAATTATAAATTGTGTTTATTACATTACTTACTCAATTCAATGTATAATTTTATTATAAAACCTTTTTGTATTAGTTTCCATCGATTTATATTACAATTTTATTACAATTTTGTCATTTTTCTTATTTTTTATAAAAGAGAACAGATTAACTGCTCTCTTATCTATTTTTCCCTTATTATTCTTTTGCTAGAAAAATACGAAATCAAGAAATATCCACCATAAATCAATATAATAAATCCTGCTGTTAAGATAATTGAATTAAGCATATTTCCTTTCCCCATATTTTCTATCATATATGAAGCTACACTAATTCCTGGTATTGAATGAATAACAGCAAGTAGTAATGGGAATAAAAAGAATAATCCAATTTGCTTAAATAAAGCTCTATTTATTACTTTTTCACTACACCCTATTTTTCTTAGTACATCATATCTTTCTTTGTTGTCATTACTTTCTGACAATTCTTTTAAAGCAATTATTGCTCCACTCGAAATTAAGAATACTATTCCTAAGTATAATCCTAAAAATACTACCATTGCTCCAAATCCTATACTACTGTCTGCTAGTTCTTGTCTTGTAATAGAATATGTATGCCCAAAATTTTGTAATTTCTTTTTTACTTCATCTTCTATTCTTAATTTTTCTTTTTTATCATCTGTATTATAATTTGCAAAAACTTTATTAATTGCTTTCATATCTTCACTAACTGCATTATCTGGTATTACTATAATTCCTGTATTTTTCATATCTGAATCTATTTCTAAACTAATATTTTTTATTTCTTCATATTTAGGAGCATATTGTTTTCCATTAATATTTAATATTGGATTAGTTTTTAAAGCTCTGCTTCTTATTCTACTCATATACTCTTGGTCTGAAATGACGATATATTGATCATTTTCTAACTCAAAAGTTTCTTTTCCTAGTAATTTTGCAATTTCATTATATTCACTTATTTTAATCATTTGTTCTTCTTCATTTAATGCAAGTTTCATTGATGGATTTTCTTCTAATACTTCTTCTATCGTTTCTCCTAATGCGTCTTTTTGTGTTACTTGGTTTGTACTATATATATATAATGAATGAATTTCTTTAAAATATTTTTCTGTATCTATGTTATTTTGCTTAAATTCTTCTTTTATAGAACAACCATTTCCGTCTTTATTTTTGTTTATTTCAATATCTACATTTGGTAATTCTGCAATTTTATCATTCATAGCATCATTTAATGACATAGCTGTTGAAAAGATACATATTGTAACAAATAGCATTAAACATATAATTGTTGTTGAAATTACAGTAGTATTTATTTTACTGCTTAATTGCTTTGTTACAAAAGCATTTATTCCTTTATAATATGTTTTTTTCATTGTCATTACTATTTTTAATAACATACCTGATAATGACCAAAATATTAAAAAAGTTGATACTATTCCCAAAATTATTTGCATTAAAACTTGCTCTTGTTTTACTAAATTATCTCTATTTATTGTTACATTATAATAGGCATATCCTAGCATTGCAACTGCCATAAGAAATATAATTACACATAAAGTCATATTTTTTAGTTTTACTTGTTCTGATTTTTTCTTTGAATTTATTAAATCTATTAATTTGCATCTATTTACGGATATTACATTAAATATCATTATTACTAAATAGATAATTGCAAAATAAATGCAAGTTTTTAGTAGTGCACTTGATGAAAAGGTAAATGCAAAATTAGTCATATTGGCTTCAAACATATTAGCAACAACAACTGACATTAATTGTGATAAGCCTATTCCAACAACTAGCCCTACAATTAATGAAATAATTCCTACTAACAAAGTTTCTGCTAAAATAATTCTTGATATTTTCCTTTTTTTCATACCAAGTAACATATATATTCCAAATTCTTTTTTTCTTCTTTTCATTAGAAAACCACTAGCATATATAATAAGAAAAGCTAATATAAAGGCTACAAAAACACTTATTATTGAAAGAACCTGTGCCATTGTTTCTAACATTTCATGTTTTGTGTTTGTTAGTTCTAGCATAAGAGTTTGGCTTTCTATGCTGTTAAACATATAAAATATAGATACACCTACAATTAATGTAAAGAAATATACTGCATAGTCTTTAAAGCTCTTTTTAACATTTTTTAAGGCTAATTTAAAGTACATCATTGACATCTCCTCCTAACAAGGTTACTACATCTATAATCTTGTCAAAGAATGTTTTTCTGTCCATGTTACCTTTGCATATTTCATTATATATTCTTCCATCCTTAATAAAAATTACTCTATTAGCGAAACTAGCTGCAAAAGAATCATGTGTAACCATCAAAATAGTAGCATTTAATTTTGTGTTTAAATAGTTAAAAGTTTCTAATAGTATTTTTGAAGATTTACTGTCTAATGCTCCAGTTGGTTCATCTGCTAAAACTATCTTTGGATTAGTTATAATTGCTCTTGCTACTGCTACTCTCTGCTTTTGCCCTCCAGACATTTCATAAGGATATTTATTTAAAACTTCTGTTATCCCTAACTTTGTTGCTATTTCATTTACTCTTTTACTTATCTCTTTTACTCCAACATCTTGGATAGAAAGTGCTAGTGAAATATTTTCATAAGCTGTTAATGTATCTAATAAATTAAAATCTTGGAAAATGAATCCTAAATTTTCTCTACGAAAATCATTTAATTTATCTCCTTTAAATCTTGTAATATCTTGTCCATCTACAAAGATATGTCCACTTGTTACTTTATCAATAGTTGACATACAATTTAATAAAGTTGTTTTCCCTGAACCACTTGCTCCCATTATGGCAACAAATTCTCCTTTTTCAACTTCAAAAGATATATTATCTACTGCTTTTGTTACATTTGATTTATTACCATAGTATTTTTCTACTTTGTCCAATCTTAATATACTTGACATTTATATCCCTCCTTCTTTTATTAATTTTATTATACATTTTTAAATTTTTATCTTCCATTGATTTATATAACAAAACCTTACATCTCTGTAAGGTTACTTTAAAATATTATAAAATTGATCTTTTGAAAATGTAATAAATACACTTGTATATTTATTTTGTTCAGCTTCTATTTCTATTTTGTGTCCTAATTTTTCACATAATTGTTTTGCAATATATAGTCCCATCCCTGTTGAAGTCTGTATTTTTCTACCGTTTTCTCCTGTAAAAGATTTATCAAATACCTTTTTTATATCTGATTTAGGTATTCCTATTCCATTGTCTTGTATTTTTAATATTATGTTCTTCTCATTTTCACTTGTTGAAATTGTAATAATAGATTTTTCTTTATCTACATATTTTAAGCTATTACTAATAATTTGATTTATTATAAATTCTAGCCATTTACTGTCTGATAATACTTTTTTATTATCTAGTCTTTCTAATTTAATTTCTATTTTTTCTAATATAAAAATTTCTTTATTTTTCTTGATTACTTTACTTATGATTTCTTTTAAATCACATTCTTTAATTATATAATCTTTTTCTGCATTTTCACTTCTTGCATAATATAGCACTTGTTCTACAAAATTTTCTATTCTTTTTGTTGGCTCTATTACTTTGCTAATATCATCTTTTTTGTATGTCATAAGTAATATGCTAGATAAAGGAAGTTTTACTTCATGTACCCACATTTCAATATATTCCTTAAATTCTTCTAAACTTAGTTTATATTTCTTTATTTCTTCATTCATTGTTTTATTTATTTCATATAATGAATTATAAAAAATTTGTCCTTCTAAAAAGTTGGGTTTTTCTATTAGTTCTGTAATGATATACTTTTTGTCTAAATTTTCTAATTGTTTAGTTAGTTCATTATAAAATTTTCTTTTTCTGTTATAGTTATAAAAGAAAAGTAGTATTCCACATAAAAACAAGATAATATATGTGCAAATAAATGCTTCTGTACTTAATTTTAATATTCTAAAAAACAAAAATAGTATTATTAATGTTACTAAATATATTGTTATATTAATTATATTATCTTTTATATAATCTTTTAATTTCATACTAATATATAACCTTGTCCTCTCCTAGTTTCAATTACATTTTTTAGTCCTACTATTTCTAATTTACTTCTTAATCTTGAAATATTTACAGTTAAGGTATTATCATCTACAAATTCTTCTGATTCCCATAAATAACTCATTATTTCTTCTCTTGATACTATTTTTCCTTGATTTTTTAGTAGATATTCTAACATTAATATTTCATTTCTGGAAAGCACAATTACTTTATCTTCACATATTATCTGACTTTTTGATTTATCTATTTTCATATTTTTATATTCAATTTTTTGTGGCTCATTTTGTGTCCTTTTCAATATAGCTTCTATTCTTAATAACAATATTGTCGGATTATATGGTTTTGTAATATAATCATCTGCTCCTGAACTCATACTTATTACTTCATCTGTTTCTGTATCTCTACTTGTTACCATTATAACTGGTATATTTGATTTTTTTCTAATCTCTTTTAATAATAGTTGTCCATTGTTATCTGGTAAGTTTATATCTAATAAAATTAAATCTGCATTTTGTTTTAATATATTTTTTGTTATTTCTTGAAAACTCTCTAATATTATTGGTTGGTATCCTGCATTTTCTAATAATTCTTTTAATTCTTGTGCTAGTAATTTATCATCTTCTATGATTAATATTTTTTGCATAGTAATTTTCTCCCTATAAAATAATACTTTAAATGCTTTATTCGTGTCATTAATATTTTTAATTATGCTTATATTATCACAAAGGAGAGAAATTTTCAAATTCTCTCCCAAAAATCAAATATATATTTTATTTCATACGGAACTTGTGAGAAAATATTTTCAAGTGCCTTATCCTGTGTAATTGCAGATGATTTTGACGGGAATTTTGCGTCAGTATAGCTTATACTGTAGCTTTCAACATCGCCGTTTCCGTCCAAATCTATGCTTGCGCCGTCAAATTCACATTCAACACCATTTACATATCTTGTATAATCTACGGCGGCACCATAGTGACCGCCTATTTTGCCCTCTCTTTTAAATTCATCGGCTTTGTCCGGTGCAAGAGCCTTCAAAACTGCCTCTGCCTTTGCCGCTGCCGTGTTTTCGTCAAGTTTTTTGTTTTCCGTATCGCCGTATCTGTAAAAGTTTAAAATTTCGCCTGTTTTTGCGTTTAAATATATATTGCCTTCTTTGTCACCGTCTTTAAAGTTCATTGACGCACAATACCTGTCTGTATATTCGTCATAATACATATTAAATTCGCTTACAACGGCTTTTGATGAAATATTAAGCACTGACAAAGCCCTGACCTTTGAAAAAGGTTCATCTTTTCCCATAAGGTTATTTATTTTTTCAAACTCGTTAATCTCTCTTTCGCTTAAAGCACCGTTGTCGTTTCCCTTCGCCATGTCAGCCGACGCAGAAGATTCCAAATTTCCGGCAAAAACCCTGTTTCCATCATTTTGCGGCTTAAAAGCCGTTCCGTTGAGTGCATTTATATATGTATTTTCTTCTTTTGGAACATATGCCATATACACTTCTTTTTTGTCATAATCCATTTTATAAACAAGTTTAAGACCTATTTTATCGGCAAAAGCTTTTTTTGCCTCATCTTTTGATATTGTTTTTGTTAAAGAATCAAAGCTGTAATCACCGCTATAGCTAAGGGAATAATTTTTTATTTTTTCTCCGTCACTGCTTATGCTTATATAGCCTGTTTCTCCTGCCACAGGAACAGAGTTTTCGGTTCTCTGAATATAAAAAGTTCCGTTTTTGTGCAGGTTGTTTTTCTTGAGTATAACATCTAAATTCGGATTTAAGCCTTCTGCCAGTTTTTCCGCCTGAGCATACAAATCTTTTTTAGATGTTTCTTCATAGTCATTATCTTCATCATAAGAATAATAGTCTGTTATAACGCCGTTTTCCGTACAGCTTACCGAAAGGCTTTTCTTTCCGTCCTTTGTACTCCAGTCGAAACTATACTGTTTCTGCCCTGTTTCGCCGTAATATGAGGCATTAAAATTTTCATACCGGTCGGTATTTCCCAATCGGTCTTTTATTTTTTCCAAAACCGCCTGCTGAGTGCTTTTTTCGTTTTCTGCGGCAAAAGCATTTGTGCATACTGTTCCGAAAGAAAGTGCCGTTGCCATAAAAAGTGACAGTAATTTTTTCATACTACATATCCCCCTTTTCAGATACAAACCCTTTTTGTTTTTTTAACGAAGTCGGTTAAATAAAAGTTCCCGAAAATATGGTGAAAATTTGAGTTAGTGAATAATTTTCATTTGAAAAAATTATTCGTCAAGCCTTAATTTCCCCACAAAAAAGCAGGCCGAACGTTTTCGGTCTGCTTCTCTTTATTTTATCAATATCTGTTGTCAAACACTCTTGTGCTTTTTTTCTCGCTTCTTGGCAAATCGCCCATATCAACACATTTTACAACAGGTGTCATGCCTATTTTGTGTTTAAATTCTTCTTCTATAACATGGCTTATATATTCCTTAAACACTCCCTGCTTAACCTCCACAAATAAGGTCAGCACATCCTTGCCCATCAGGTGGTCCACCATGACCTGGTATTCGCTGGAGGCACCTTCTATGGAGCTTAAAAGCTCCTCTATCTGGCTTGGGAATATGTTGCAGCCCTTTACCTTAACCATATCGTCTGTACGGCCTATAAGCGTATCTATTCTCGGATACTTTGAGCCGCATGGGCAGTCGCCCGTAACTATTCTTGAAAGGTCGTGTGTTCTGTATCTTATAAGAGGAGCACCCTGTTTGCGCAGTGTTGTTATACATATTTCGCCTATTTCTCCGTCGGGAAGAACTTCGCCTGTTTTAGGGTCTACAATTTCAAGGTAAATATAATCGTCCCAATAGTGCATTGCACCCTGTTTCTGGCAGTTTATGGCTATTCCCGGCCCATAAATCTCGGTTAAGCCGTATATATCATACAGCT
>USFW01000045.1 GCA_900553985.1 uncultured Clostridium sp. | reverse complement strand
TAAGAGGTCTAAGCCTTGTCCCCATCCCCGCTGCTATTATTATTGCATTCATTTTTTCTCTCCCATAAAATATTTTTTTAAATTTAATTTACTTATAATTTCTATTAAACATTCATCTTTTGATAAAATAAGTAAAACTAAATAAGTTAATGAGCAACATATAAATATAAGAATAGAATAAAGAATATAGTGTAATTCTATATTTCTTAAAATATATTTAATTCCAAAAAAACTTAAAGAAAATAAAAAATATTTTAAACTATTAAAATTAAATATCTTTAAATTAATTTTTAAATGATTTTTTATATATAATAAATCTAAAAATATTATTAAAATCTCACAAAGCATTGTTGTAAAAATTGCAGTTGAAGCATTGAAATAATTAAATTTTATTAATAAAGTTTTTAAAATCAGGTTAAAAAAACCACATATTCCATAAATTAAAGCTATTGTTTTTTCTTTCTGGTGCAAAAATATTACTTGATTAGAAAGTAAACTCTCTATAACTATAACAATAACTCTTATTCCAAAAATACTTACTACTGTTTGAGCAGGAAGATATAAACTTCCACCAAAAAATAAAGATATTTCTTTACTTAAAATAATTATTCCAACTGCTATCGGAAACAATAAAAGATATGAATATTTAAATAAATTATTTAATAATTTTTCATATTCCTTTTGATTTTTTTCACCTAGATAAAAAGAAAGTCTTGGCATACTCACTGTAATAATTGACATAATAATAACTACCATTATTGACATAACTTTCTGCGAAACACTGTAATATGCAACTTCTGACATATTTTTCACATAAAATCCCAAAGAAATTCTATCAAGTTGAGTGTACAAGATATTTATATTTGAAATTAAAAGCATTATTCCTAAAGGAAAAATATATTTTTTTATTTTTAAATGTTTAAAATCAAATTTTATATATCTTTTTATATAAATAAAACTTATAAAATTATTTATAAATATAAAAATATTTATTAAAAATAGATATTTATAAAAATCATCTGCTATTTTTATAAATAAAAAAATACAAATTACATTTATTACTTTTATTATTATTGTTTTTTGTGAAATAAATTTATAGTTTTCAAATGCTTCATTTATCCATTCAATGTAAAAAATATATGCTATCAAATGAATTGAATTTATTAAAAGCATATTCTTTAAAATGCTGACATTATGAAATTTTAGTAAAATATATGATAAATATATTATTGTCACTAAAAGGCTGCTTACTGCAGAAATTAAAAATAATTCTGTAAATAATTTATTTCTTTTTTTTTCATCATTTCTTACACGACTTACTTCTCTTAAACCATATGTATACACACCAAATCCTGCAAAAATAAAAAAATATCCCGATATTGACTGAGAAAACTCAATATTTCCCATAATTTCAGGTTTAAATATCCTGTAAATATATGGAACTGAAATTATCGGAATAAAAATTCTAAGAACTTCAAGAAAAAATTTATATACTATATTTTTTAAAATTGAATTATTCGTCCTCATATAATTTTCTTCCCGTTCTTTCTAACTCTTTTTCAAAGAAACATTTTTCATTTAATCTTATTTCTTTTGCATGCCATACTCTGTCTTTTTCCGGCGGAAGTTCCATATATGTATCTCCATAAAGTTCTTTTAAATAAGCATCTGCATTATTAGGACAAGGGAACTTATGACCTTCAAATTCTATTTCTGAAAGAGGAAAAATATCTCTGTATTTAAATAATTGGGGAAATAAATATCTGTAACCAATTAATGAATTATTGTTTATTTTTTCTAAAAATAATCTACTAAATTTATAATGTAATTTATTTAATTTTAACTTTAGAATTATTTTTTTTAAAATTATAAAATTATTTTCAATATTAGAAATTTTTATAGTTTCTATTTTAGATAAAAAATTATAAATTTTTAGAAATTTATTTATTTTTATTTTAAAAGAATCCATTACAAAAATATCTAAATTTATTCCTTGATGAAATAACTCATTTTCTTTTTGCCCTTCTTCAATAAAAATAGAATTTCTATCTCTTAATTTTTCATAAGGAAACCATTTATAATTTTTATCTGTTTCTTGTGTTTGTAAAAATATATTTCTTGGTAATTCTTGTTTAGCAATTTTTAAAAATTTTTTATAATCTTCTTCTAACATACAAACATCAATGTCATCATCCCATGGAATAAATCCTTTATGCCTTACTGCTCCTAAAAAACTCCCTCCATCTATCCAATATTTAATATTATATTTTTTACAAATTTTATCTAACTCAATTAATTCATCTAGCATTACTAATTGTGCTTTTCTTAATATTTCTTGATTTAACATTTTTTTCTCCTCGTAAAAAATTATATTTTATTAAAATCATTATTATAAAACTATAATAAGGACTAAACAACACCGCTTCACTTGTTGAATAGCATAAACAAATTAAAAATAAAAATATTATTTTCTTACTTTCTATTTTACTTTCAAATTTCAACATATTTTTTATTCCTAAAATCATCAAAATCAGCATACTTAAAAGAACCAACATTCCGTAATTTTGTAGCAAAGCTATCCAAGCATTATCTAATGCTAAATAAAAATTTTCCTTATTTCCAAAGAAGAAATTCTGTAAATTTACATTTTTTAAAAAAATATGACTATACGATAACCTTCCAGATAACAAATCATTTAATTTTGTGTCATAAAAAAATATACTTAGTAAAAAAGTACCTAATACATGTATTAGGGGAATTACTACTATTATTTTTTTTAAAATTTTATATTTATATTTCATAATATAAAATAACATTACTTCAAAACAAAAAATAAGTAATGAAGTTCTTGAATACGTTTGTAAATATAATATAAATACTAATATTCCTAATATTATAAAATGATGAAACTTTATTTTATAATAATTCAAATAATAAAATGAACATCTAATTAACCAAAATATTATTCCTGATGTATTTGGATTGCCAAATCCTAAAGATTGTCTAATTTGTATTCCTTCATATCCATAAATTTTGTATTTTAAAATATTATTATCTATTACTCCTATTTTTGAAAATCCAGTTACTAAAGTCAAAAGAAGAAGTAAAGATATAAAATTTATTAAATAATATCGTTTATAATATTTTCTATTAATAGCTATTATTATCAATAAAAATGTAGTTAAATACATTCTTTTACTTATAAATAAAATAAATATACTAAAAATTATTAAATTGACCTCTGATTTTTTTAACCTTTTATCTAATAAAACAAAGATAAAAATACATAAATAAAAAAAGATTTTTATAAACATAAAAAGATTTTTTGAAATAAATTCGTTATTCTGAAGTATTAATCCAATAGTATTAATATTTAATAATAAATCCATAACTTTATTCCCTTATTTCAATGCAAAACTTTTTAAAATATTTTACTTTTTTTAATATTGGTAAAAACATTAAAAATATTTTTATTTTTAATAAAGAAAAATAAAAATATATTTTTGTTTTTATTGAGACCAAGTAATTATATTTTTGAAAATTTTCTTTAAATTCATTATAAGTTTCTTTATATTCCAAATTACTTAAAACCAATCTCATTACTAAAGATGAATATTTTTTTATACAATGATTTTTAAAAATTAAATTATAATCTTTTTTATTATAATATTCTAAACTACTGTCTATATCTTGCAGCATTCTAAAGACATCTTTTGTATTTTTATAACTTCTCAATAAATTATTTGTAGAATCCATGTATTTATATAATGCTTTATCAATCAATTTTATTTCTTGAACATAATTATAAAATTTAAAAACAAAGTTTAAATCTTCTGCTAATGCTACTTCTAAAGGAAAATATATTTTATTTTCTTTAATAATCTTAGTTTTAAAAATCTTGTTCCAAACAGCACACGAAAGATTATATTCAAAAAATTTTTCATTCATCTTTTTATCTGGGATTTCTATTTTAAATAATTTATTATTTTCATCAAAATACTTTATCCCGCAAACTCCCATATCATAATTATTCTCTTTAATATTTTCATACATCACTTCAATCATATTTTCTTCAATTTGGTCATCTGCATCTAAAAACATCAGGTATTCACCTGTAGCTAAATCTATTCCTAAATTTCTAGCAGAACTTCTTCCTTGATTACACGTTTTTTTATAAATAATTTTAAAAATATTTTTATACCTTTCTAAAAAATTTAAACATATTTTTTCTGAATTATCTGTTGAGCCATCATTTATTAATATAAATTCAGTATTTTCAGCATATGTTTGCTTAAATAAACTTTTTAAAGTCTCTGATAATATCTTTTCTTTATTATATATTGGAATAACTATACTTACTTTTATTTCTTTCTCCAAAACATACTCCTTTATAAAATTTCTTTGATTACAGGACTATATCCCAAAACTTTTGAATTTTTAGGCACATCTTTTGTTAAAACTACATTTGCTCCTATTAAACTATTTTCCCCTATTATTATTGGACCAAATAATTTACAACCAGGAGAAAGTTTACAGTTATCTTCTATCATCGGCATAGATAGTTCTATTTCTACCCCCCCCATATTTTTTGTATCTTCTAGTTTTTCCATAATTTCCACCAATAGTTACCTGTTGAGCTATTGAGACATTTTTACCAATTATTGCATTTGTTCCAATAACTATCCCACAACCATGTCCTATTGTTAATCCTTCACCTATTTCTGCTCCAATAGAAATATCTATTCCAAATAAAATTCTTGGAATTAACATTATTATTTTTGCAGGAAAATAAAAAATCTTCTTATTTAAATGGTATATTCCATCTGCAAATCTGAAAAGTACTATTGCTATAAAAGATGGGTATAGTAATGTTCTCACAAAATTATAAATTTTATTCTCACTTGTTTTGTAATTCAAATAATCTTTATATATTTTCATTTAAAACCTCAGTATAAATTTTTTTATATTGTTTTATCATTTTTTCTTTTGAATATTTTTTTACAATTTCTTTAGATTTTGCAATCATTTCTTTTCTTAAATTTTCATTTTCTAAAATCTCTTTTATTTTAAAAGCTAAATCTTTTTCATTTCCATTTTCAAATAAAAACATATCATCTTCAAAAATTTCTTTAATACCATTTACATTACTTCCTAAAAAAATAGAATTAGAAGCAAGTGATTCTAAGGCAACAAATGGTAATCCTTCGTATCCACTTGACAAAATACTAAAATTAGAAGAATTTAAAACATTAGGAATATCTTCTCTATATCCTAAAAATTTTATTCTATTTTCCATATTTTGCATTTTTACATATTTTTCTATTTCTGACATTTGCTGACCTATTCCCACAAAAATACATTTTATATTTTCTGATAATAATTTCATTGCTCTAACTACAGTTTTATGGTCTTTTGGCGGAATAAACCTTGCTATCATACAGATTAACTTATCTTCTTCTTTTAAATTCCATAATTCGTTTCTTATATTTTTTCCATTTCTATATTTTTCTAAGTCAATTCCATTATAAATAGTTTCTATTTTATTTTTCATTCCAATCCAATTTATTAAATTTATTCTTGCTGTTTCAGATACAGTTATAATTTTTCTATATTTTGAATAAAAAATTTTATCTATTAATTTAAAAATAAAATATTTTCTTCTATTGTTTGTAGTTGAATGTTCTGTCGTAACTAAAACTTTTCTTAAAAATAGAGATGCAATTACTGTAATATATTGTGCAGGAAATAAATGTGAATGAATAATATCATTTTCTCTTATTAATTTTCTTAATCTGAAAATATTTTTTAAACTATACATGCTTGTTTGATTAAAAAATATTATATTTACATTTTTTAATTTCTCTTCTCTATATTTTTCTATATTTTTTTCAAAACATACTAGAGTAACTTCATTTTCTTTAGATAAATCTTCTAATAATTCTTCAATAAAAGTTGCTATCCCACCAACTCCTATTCCTATTGTTATATGTAATATTTTCATTTTTTCCTCACTTTATTATTTGAAAAATTATATTTAAATTTTTCTGTAAAAAATATATCATTCCATTAAACAACATCATTAATAAAACATTCTGCATTTTATATATAGAACAATAAATTTTTTCTTTAATATTATTTCCACCAGCATATTTATATAATTCTAAAGATAATGGATTTAAAAATATCTGTTTTATATACTTATATCTTTTTGAAAAGCTAAAAGATTCATCTGAATAAGTCCTGATAACACAAGCCATCATATGTTTTATAAATAATATTGATATAATTCTTTTTTGCTCTTCATTGTAAATATTTTTTTCTTTTAATAAATTTACCATATCATTAAAACGCTCATTTATATTTTCAAAAAAATTAGGAATTTTTCTTTCTGTTAAAGAGTTATTATTTCTTTTTATATAGTGATAATAAGATTTATTTAATGATTTTAGGCTTTCAGCATATTTAAAAAAATTTAAATTAAAATCATAGTCTTCTCCAAATAATTTATTGCTAAATTTAATATTATTTTTTATTATTATTTCTCTTCTATATAATTTATTCCAACAAAATGAAAATGTTTTTTGATAATCTAAAGCTAAAATACTTTTTACTACTTCCTTATTTTCTAATTTTTCTAATTTCAAATTTTCATTCTTTTTGCTATGAACTATTTGTTCATTTTTTTCTGTATCTTGACTATATCCACAAACAATAACATCACATTTTTCATTTGCCTGATACAGAGAAAAAAGCATTTCTTTTTCTATCCAATCATCTGCATCACAAAAAGCAATGTATTCTCCTTTAGAAAATTCTATTCCTATATTTCTGGCATTTCCTGGTCCTTGATTTTCATTTAATTCCACTAATTTTATTCTGGAATCTTTCTCTTTTAAATTTTTTATTATTTCTAGTGTTTTATCATTACTTTTGTTATCTACAATTATTATTTCTATTTCTTTGAGAGTTTGATTTAAAATACTTTCTATTGCTTTTTTTATATATTTTTCTCCATTATAAACTGTAATAATAACACTTATTAAAACTTTATCTTTCATTTTTTAAATCCTTTAACACTTTCTCTATTACCTTATCCATATCATAATATTTATATTCTCCAAGTCTTCCACCAAATATTACATTTTCTTCTTTTTCTGCAAGTTCTTTGTATTTTTCATAAAGTTTATTATTTTTTTCATCATTTACTGGATAGTAAGGTTCATCTCCCTCTTTCCATTCACTTGGATATTCTTTTGTTATTACAGTTTTTTCCTGTTTTCCAAATTCAAAATGTTTATGTTCTATTATTCTTGTATAAGGTATTTCTCTCTCTGTATAATTTACTACTGCATTTCCTTGATAATTTTCTTCATCTAAAGTTTCTGTTTCAAATCTTAATGAACGATATTCAAGTTTTCCAAATTTATAGTTATAAAATTCATCTATCATTCCTGTAAAAACTATTTTTTCTGCAATATTTTCAAAGTATTCTCTATTATCAAAGAAATTTGTATTTAATTTTACTTCAATTTCTTCAAGCATTTTTTCAATTATTTTTGTATATCCACCAATAGGGATTCCTTGGTATTTATCATTAAAATAATTATTATCGTAAGTAAATCTTACAGGTAATCTTTTTATTATAAAGGCTGGAAGTTCTGTTGCTTTTCTTCCCCATTGTTTTTCTGTATAACCTTTTATAAGTTTTTCATAAATATCTTTTCCTATTAAAGATATCGCCTGTTCCTCAAGATTTTTTGGTTCAGTTATAGAAAACTCTTTTTTCTGTTCTTCAATTTTTACTTTAGCTTCTTCTGGTGTTACAACTCCCCAAAGTTTATTAAATGTATTCATATTAAAAGGAAGATTATATATTTCTCCTTTATAATTTGCTATTGGAGAATTTATATAATTATTAAATTCACAAAACTGATTTATATATCCCCAAACTTCTTTATTACTTGTGTGAAAAATATGTGCTCCATATTTATGAACATTTATTCCCTCAATATTTTCGCAATAAATATTCCCGCCTATATGATTTCTTTTATCAATAACAAGGCATTTTTTCCCTTTCTTATTCATTTCATAAGCAAAAATTGAACCATACAATCCTGATCCAACTATTAAATAATCATATTTTTTCATTCCTGAACTCCTATGCTTTATATTTTCTAAATCCATAATATGCCCACCACATTAAATTATAAATACTTCTTATCAGTCCTAATTTTTCTACTTTGTAATAAACCAAGAACTGAGGTTTTATTACTTTCTTTTTATTTCCACTTGTTGATGACTGCATTACTCTGTAATTTGCAAGTATTTTAGGATTTCCATAAGCAATTTTACATTTTTTTATAATTTCAAGCCATAAAATATAATCATCTCTCAAACTTTTAAAATCTTCTCTTAAATAAAACTTTCCAAATTTTGTTACATCATACATAGTTGTTAAGCATGAAATATAACAAGTCTTTAATAAATCTTTATAATCTATTTTTTCTGGAACAATAAATGGTTTTAGACATTCTTCATCTTGTTCGTTTATTCTTGTATGAGATGAAAATACCAAAGTTCCATTTGTTTTCTTTAATAAATTTATTTGTTCTTCTAAAAAGTTATTGTTCCATGTATCATCAGCATCTAAAAGACAGATATAATTTCCTTTTGCTCTTCTTATACCGTTATTTCTTGCAGCTCCTGAACCTGCATTTTTCTGACTGAAAAATTTTATTCTGTTATCAATCTCACAGTATTTTTTCACTATTTTTGGGCTGTTATCTTTTGAACCATCATCTATTATTATCATTTCCCAATTTTCATAAGTTTGATTTAAAACTGATTTTATTGTTTTTTCTACAAATCTTTCTCCGTTATACATAGGAGTTATTATTGAAACAAGTCCTTCAACTATTTTATTTTCTTCCATCTCTACATCCCTTTCCCGAAAAGTACAATTTTCATTGTTTTAAAAAATACTACTAAATCCATTACAAAATCTTGGTGTTTTATATAATACAAATCATATTCAAGTTTTCTTGCTGCATCATCAACACTTGCACCATATGGATACATTACCTGTG
>USFW01000044.1 GCA_900553985.1 uncultured Clostridium sp. | reverse complement strand
GTGCTGGTGGCTCCTATTCGTTTCGTCCGGTGTTGGCTCCTTAGCACTTTGATGTAAAAAGCCTTTACCAATAAGAAAAAATTAACTTTAAAGTAAAGTTGAATTTTAGATTCTTTAATTTGGTTATGTAAATTTTAAAATATATTTGTAAAATGGTAATATTTAGAAAATAGATTCTGAATATTACCATTTATTAATTTAGAAAAGATCGAAGATAGTATTGTTAATATAGTTTTGTTATTTTTCAATAAAGAGGCTAAAAATAGAAAAAATGGAAATAATAATATTAATCAAGAAAAAATAAATTACATTTTAAATATTAGGTGTTAAAAATATTAAAGATAGAATGTAGAAAAAATTTCAAAATATAAAATAGAAATAAAAAAGATTAATATAATTAAAATATTCTAAAATGAAATTTAAAGATATTATCAAAAAAACGACAATTTACATACAATATAATGAGGTAAAGTTAAATAAAGTAAAATAAATATAATAAAATACAATAAAAAATGTCTTTACTTTACTAATATTTAAAATAATAAATATACTTGATAATCTAACAATATTAGGAGTGAAGAAAATGGTAATAAAAAGAGGAGATATGTTTTATGCAGATTTAAGTCCAGTAGTGGGATCAGAGCAGGGCGGAGTAAGGCCAGTTCTTATTATACAAAATAATTTAGGGAATAAATATAGTCCAACAGTAATTGCAGCTGCAATTACATCACAAACAGACAAAACAAAACTACCTACACATATAGAAATTGATTCTTCAACTTGTGGATTAAAAAATAAATCAGTTGTTTTAGCAGAACAAATTAGAACAATAGATAAAAGTAGATTAAAAGAGAGAATAGGTCATATTGATGATGAAAATGTAATTAATAAAATAAATAATGCTTTGGGTGTAAGCTTTGGGCTTGAAGAATAAAAAACTATCATATAAATTTGTATTGAACCCAAAAAATGGATGATTTTAATTAGGCACTTTGTAACTTGAGAATGAACTCTACATTGTATAGAGTTCATTCCTTTCAACTTACCACTTATTCTTAATATTATAGATAGTTAATGAAAATATTTATAGAATATTAAGAAGTTTATGCTGTGATAATTATATGGTTAAACCTTTAATTTTTTTATTACTTTAATTTCTTTATATAAATTATCAATTATAGCTTTTCTAGTATTATATGCTTCAATATATTCATTATGTAGTGTTTCTAAATTTTCAATAGTTTCTCCGGATGATAAAAGCATTTTAATTCCTTCTAGATAATAATTTTTTTCTTTATCTTTTTTAGCTTTTTCCATTTTATTCTTATATTTTAGCATTTGTTCAATTCTTTTAATATCTGTTTTTAATTTATCTACATAACCTTGGGTGCAATATATTTCATATTCAATATCATCAATTACAACTTTAAAAAGTGTTCGAACTATAATAGGGTTGTTCTTTCCTAATCTTGTATTTTTAGCAACTTTAGTTAAAGCTCCTGAATAACGTGAAGTAGAATTTGGTTTAGTATTTTCAATTAAGATTTTTAAAGTATCTGAAATTCCAATATGTGATTTATACTGTCTTTTACTAACTATTGCATCATATTCATCAGCAACTCTTATAATTTGACCTTCATATGGAATATCTTTTTTAGTTAATCCTTTGGGATATCCACTACCATTTAAAGCTTCATGGTGATATAAAGCACCTGCTGCATAAGGTCTTAATTTTAAATCTTTCATACACATATTATAACCTAAAGTAGTATGAGTTTTCATTACCTCATATTCTTCATCAGTTAATTTACCAGGTTTTTGCAATATAGAAGCTGGAATAAAAAGTTTTCCAATATCATGAAGATATGCACAAATAGTACAATATTCAATAAATCCCTTATTACAATGTAAATACTCACAAAGTCTACAAGTTAAACTTGCAACATTTTCGCAGTGCTTTCTAGTAAATACATCTAAAGTATCTAACATATCTAATTGATATCTCATAGTTTTATCCAAGTTATATGACTTTAAACTTGTTTTGTCATAAAAATCAAATTCTGGTTGTGCCATAAATAAATCACTCCTATCAACAATATGATAACATTAAATAATAAAAACTGCAATAAAAATTATTTATAAATTATCCAAAAAATAATGATTTTGATGGTTTGGGGCTGGGTAATTTTGGGGTCGGAGACAAAAATCAGTTTTCTAAAAGAAAAACGATGATTTTTGTCTCCGACCCCAAAATCACTATTGAAAATAAGCCCAAATTGTGATAATATATGAAAGACAAAATAAATGGAGGGAATTAGAAAATGTATAGAACAAAAACTTGTGGAGAATTAAATATTAATAATATAAAAGAAACAGTAGAGCTTGCTGGATGGGTACAAAAAATAAGAGATTTAGGTGGTATGATTTTTATAGATTTAAGAGATGAATTTGGAATTACACAAATAGTTATAAATGATGAGAGTTTACAAATCCAAGCCAAAGAATTAACAACAGAAAGTTGTATTCACATTGTAGGAGAAGTTGTGGAAAGAAGTAGCAAAAACCCACATATGAAAACAGGAGAAATAGAAGTAGTAGCAAGTAAAATAGAAGTTTTAGGAAAATGTAAAAATATTTTACCATTTGAAATAAATACAGAACAAGAAGTAAGAGAAGATTTAAGATTAGAATATAGATTTTTAGATTTAAGAAATGAAAAATTACACAATAATATATTATTACGTTCAAAAATATTAAAAACTTTAAGAGATAAAATGGATGAATTAGATTTTACAGAAATTCAAACACCAATATTAGCAAATTCATCACCAGAGGGAGCAAGAGATTATTTAGTTCCAAGCAGATTAAATCCAGGAGAGTTTTATGCATTACCACAAGCACCACAACAATTTAAACAATTGTTGATGGTATCAGGATTTAATAAATATTATCAAATAGCACCATGCTTTAGAGATGAAGATCCAAGAGCAGATAGAGCACCAGGAGAATTCTATCAATTAGATTTTGAAATGAGTTTTGCAACACAAGAAGATGTATTTAAGGTAATAGAAGAAGTAGTCCCATATACATTTGAAAAATTTACAAATTGGAAAGTAGATAAAGGGCCATTTATTCGTATTCCATACAGAGAAGCAATGGAAAAATACGGAATAGATAAACCAGATTTAAGAAATCCATTAATTATACAAGATGTAACAAAACTATTTGAAAATTCAGAATTTAATGCATTTAAAGATAAAACAATAAAAGCAATAATATTGCCAAATGGAGCAGAACAAGGAAGAAAATTCTTTGATAAAATGGGAGAATTTGCAACAACAGAAGAAGTTGGAGGTAAAGGATTAGCATGGACTAAGTTAGATAATGAGGGAAATATACAAGGTGGAATTGCTAAATTTATAACAGAGGAAATAAAAGAAAAATTAGAAAAAGAATATGGATTAGAAAAAAATTCAAGTATTTTCTTTATTGCTGATGAATTTTCTAAAGCACAAAAAATAGCAGGTCTAGTAAGAATTGAATTAGGAAAGAGACTAGATTTAATAGAAAAAGGAGTATATAAATTCTGTTTTATAGTAGATTTTCCAATGTATGAATTATCAGATGAAGGAACAATAGACTTTAGTCATAATCCATTTTCTATGCCACAAGGTGGATTAGAAGCATTAGAAAATGAAAATCCATTAGACATATTAGCATATCAATATGATTTAGTATGTAATGGATATGAGATGGCATCAGGAGCAGTTAGAAATCACAATCCAGAAATTATGGTAAAAGCATTTGAAATAGCAGGATATAGCGAAGAAGATGTGAAAAATAGATTTGGTGCATTATATAATGCATTCCAATATGGAACACCACCACATGCAGGAGCAGCACCAGGAGTTGATAGAATGGTAATGTTAATTGCAGATTCACAAAATATAAGAGAAATAATAGCATTCCCAAAAAATAAAAAAGCAAGAGATTTATTAATGAGAGCACCTTCAAAAGTATCAGAACAACAATTAAAAGATGTTCATATTAATATTACAGTTGATGAGAAAAAATAAAACTAGCTCAAGAAAGTAAAAAAATTTTAATTAGATAATTAGAATTGTATACATTTAAAAGAACTAAGAAAGGAATGATTTTAATATGGAATATATTTTTAAACCACAAGGAGTATGTTCAAGAGAAATGAAAATTGTTGTTGAAGACAATATAATAAAAGAAGTTAAAATCTTAGGTGGATGTGCAGGAAATACAGTAGGAGTAGCAAGATTAATAGAAGGTATGAATTTAGATGAAGCGATAAGAAGATTAACAGGAATACCATGTGGGACTAGAGGAACATCATGTCCAGACCAATTGTCAATAGCATTAAAAGAAATAAAGATGAAAATGAATGTTTAGAAAAGTAAATTATTCTCTTTAAAATAGATTTTAATGTCAAATTTATTTTTACTTTGTGTTACAAAAATAAAAAGTTTCATAAATTTTCTTAGAAAATAAAAAGTCTTAAATAAAAAGAAGGATAACTAGAAGTTTAAAAATATTTCTAGATAATCCTTCTTTTTGTGAGATATTTGAAGGTATATGGGATTTTGTGCAAGCTTTATACATTTATTCTAGCTATATTATTTTAATGATGCAATTAAAAATTCCCATCAAGAATCATTTTTGTTAAATAAGTAGATAACTATTATTTAATAGTATCTCAAATTTAATTTCCTAAGTTAAAACAATTCATTAAATGTTTTAAACTGATATCCTTGTTCTTTAATAAAACGAATACTATCCTTTAAAGCAGAAGCAGAATCACTAACATCAGTAGTATCATGCATTAATATAATAAGATTATTCTTACCCTTAGAAGATTTTTTTAAGTTTTGGAGTAACTGATATTTACTATATTTTCTTTCAGAATCTTTATTCAAACAATTCCAATCAACATATGTATATCCTAATTCCTTCAATAATTCTACACAATGCAGCTTTTCTTTTTTGTAAACATGAGAATTAAATCCATAAGGAAATCTAAATAGATGCGAACAATAATTAACTACACCTAAGGCTTTAGAAATTTCTATATCAGTACTAGTGATTTCATTAATAAAACTTTCATCACTTCCATATAACTTAGAATTACTATGATTATAGCCATGATTACCAATAAAATGACCTTCATCATGAATACGTTTTAATAAATCAGGATGATGATTTACATATTTTCCAATGACAAAAAAATTAGCTTTTATATTTTCTTCCTTTAATATATCAAGAACTCTAGGTGTAGAGCTTTTTGTAGGACCATCGTCAAAAGTTAAATAGGCGATTTTTTGATTTTCTTTGGCAATATTTTGAATCTTAGAATGAAATTCTTCAAGAGAAAAGTTATCAGAATTAGTTTCAATTATTTCAATATTATCTTTTGAAGTTAAGTAACAAATTGAAAAAAAGGTAAAGCATAATGTAAAAATAAAAAAACGCTTAATAAATTTTTTCCAATTTAAAGTAATAAATCTCATAAAAAAATCATTCCTTTCCTGTTTTACTAAAAAGGCATAAATAGCGATAAAAGATTTTTGTTTTACTTTAAACTAAAAACCTCTCATATAAAGTATATGAGAAGTTTTTCAAATTTATAATAAAAATAGACCTTTTGCTTATACAATAAGTGAAGGCTTTTCAGTATCTAACAAGCAAAAGAAACCTTAAAAAGACAAGTGATATTACTTATATATATTTGCCATATTTTTATAAATACTAAACTTATTTTATAATAGAATTTAACTCTGCCTCAGAAATATATCCGTATTCAACCATAGCATTTAGTACATGTTTTTGTCTTTTTTTTGCTAAATCAGGATTAACAGTAGGGGCATATATAGAAGGAGCATTTGGAACTCCTGCCAACATAGATGCTTCATCTAAATTTAAATCTTTGGGTTCTTTATTATAATATCCATTACTTGCTTCATAAATACCATAATAACCATCTCCAAAATAAGCTGTATTTACATATAAAGCAAAAATTTCTTCTTTAGAAAAATTTTTCTCTAAATCAAAAGCAGCAAATATTTCTCCTAATTTTCTTACAATAGTTTTATCTTGATTAAAAATTACATTTTTAGCAACTTGCTGTGTTATTGTACTACCACCCTCATCAAATTCTCCATCACGTATATTTGTATATAAAGCACGACCAATTCCTATAAAATCTACACCATTGTGAGTATAATATCGATGGTCTTCTACAGCGATAACAGCATTTATATAATCTTTGGATAATTTATCAAAAGAGATATAATTTTCTTTTTTAGTAACTTCCTCTATTTTAGTTAATAAAGGTTTTTCTTCTAGTGCTTTTGAATAATATGAAAATCCTATAATAAATGCAAAACTACAAGCTACTAAAATCAGTATTAATATTAGTATAAATAATTTTTTAAAAAATTTCATAAATACTCCTTTAATTATATTTATATATTTCATTATATAGTATAAAATTTTATTTTACAAGATGAGAAATCTTAAAACAATCTTAATATTCACATGGAATTATATAACACATAAATTGAAATATTAAGCATAATTATAAAAGTTAAATATAAGAAAGATATTAAATTTCAAGGAATAAATAATTTACAAAAAAAATATAATATGATAAAATACTAACTAGAAAAATATAATTATAGTTTTCTATATATTAATACCTTAAAGAGGTGAAGAAAAAATGATTAAATTTACAAAAATGCAAGGGCTAGGGAACGATTATGTCTATATTGATGCAATAAATCAAAAAATAGAAAATGAATCATCTCTAGCTCAAATTATTAGTAACAGACATTTTGGAATAGGTTCAGATGGATTAATTTTAATTTGTAGTAGTGAAATTGCAGATTTTAAAATGAGAATGTTCAATTCAGATGGAAGTGAAGCTGAAATGTGTGGAAATGGAATTCGTTGTGTAGGAAAGTTTGTTTATGATAAAGGACTTACTAACAAAACAACATTAAAAATTGAAACTCTAGCAGGAGTAAAAGAATTAAAATTAAATCTAAAAGAAGGAAAGGTTGACACAGTTAGAGTAGACATGGGAGAGCCAATACTTGAAGCAGAAAAAATTCCAGTAGTTTCAAGTGAAAAAATGGCGAAAAATTTAAAATTAGAAATAGAAGAAAGAGAATTTAATTTTACATGTGTATCAATGGGAAATCCACATGCTATAACTTTTATAGAGAATGTAGAAAACTTTGAAGTAGAAAAGTATGGAAGTAAAATTGAAGTAAATGAGAGATTCCCTAAAAAAACTAATGTGGAATTTATAGAAATTGTTAACAAAGAATATATAAAAATGAGAGTATGGGAAAGAGGCGCAGGAGAAACCTTAGCTTGTGGAACAGGAGCTTGTGCTAGTGTTGTAGCTGGAATTATAAATAATTTAATTGAAAGAAAAGTAACAGTAGAGCTGTTAGGAGGAATTTTAGAAATAGAATGGAATAAGGAAGATAATCATATATATATGACAGGACCAGCAGTTACTGTTTATGAAGGAGAGCTGCTAAGATAGATACTAAATATAATGAAAAAATGATATATTTGATTAAAATTAAAATAGTATTTATTAAAGTAAATCTGATAATTTGAATATAAGGAGTTGAAAACATGAGTTATATAAATGAAAATTTTTTAAATCTCCAAGAAAGTTATTTATTTTCCACAATAGCAAAAAAGGTAGCTAAATATGTGGAAAATAATCCTAATAAAAATATAATAAAACTAGGAATAGGAGATGTAACAAGACCAATAGTTCCAGCTTGTGTCGAAGCAATGCATAAAGCTATTGATGAAATGGGAACAGCAAATGGATTTAAGGGATATGGACCAGAACAAGGATATGAGTTTTTAAGAGAGGCAATAGTAGAAAATGATTATCAAAGAAGAGGAATTGATATAAAAAAAGATGAGATATTTATATCAGATGGAGCTAAATGTGATTGTGGAAATATAGTAGATATATTTTCAGAAGATAATAAAGTAGCAATTACAGACCCAGTTTATCCAGTATATTTAGATACAAATGTAATGTCAGGAAGAAGTGGAAAATTTGATGCTAAAGCAAGTAAATATGAAAATATTATATACTTGCCAATAACAGAAGAAAATGATTTTAAACCAGAATTACCAAAAGAAAAAGTTGATATGATATATTTATGCTTTCCAAACAATCCAACAGGAACAGTTTTATCAAAAGAAGAATTAAAAAAATGGGTAGATTATGCAAGTAAAAACAATTCAATTATATTATATGATTCAGCATATGAAGCATTTATAACAGAGGAAAATATACCTCATAGTATATATGAAATAGAAGGTGCAAAAGATGTTGCAATAGAATTTAAAAGTTTTTCAAAAAATGCAGGATTTACAGGTGTAAGATGTGCATATGTAGTAATACCAAAAGAGTTAAAAGGATTTAGTAAAGACGGAAAAGAGTGTGGAATAAATAAACTTTGGAATAGAAGAACTTGTACTAAATTTAACGGAGTATCATATATAGTTCAAAGGGGAGCAGAAGCAACTTTTTCAGAAAGAGGAAAAGAAGAGATAAAAGAAAATATTAACTACTATATGGAAAATGCAAAAATAATAAAGCAAGGTTTAGAAGAAGCAGGATTTAAGGTATATGGAGGAGTAAATTCACCATATGTATGGCTTAAGGTTCCAAAAAATATATCGTCATGGGAATTCTTTGATAAATTACTAGAAGAAGTAAATATTGTAGGAACACCAGGAAGTGGTTTTGGACCTAGTGGAGAAGGATATTTTAGATTAACAGCTTTTGGGACAAGAGAAAATACAATAGAAGCAATGAAGAGAATAAAAAAATGGAATAAGTAATAAATGATTTGGGCTACCTTAGAATATAAAAATATCTCTAAGATTGGCCTTTTTTAATATATTATATGAACAAGGATTGATATGCAGATTCAAACTGTTCTATATAATAGCTTTTACAAAGTAGTCGCTGAAAATAGTTGATAATTATGATTTTTTTGGATTTTGACTACTTATTTCATT
>USFW01000043.1 GCA_900553985.1 uncultured Clostridium sp. | reverse complement strand
CATTTTGAAAAAGTCTTTTAATTTTTCCATTTTTTTATTCCTCCTGTTTTTAATTTATATGTAGATGCCTTAGAACTTCTAAAGCATCAGCCTATAAATTAAATTATTTTGCCCATAAATCCACAAAAACTATACCGTCGGCTTGAGATAAGCAAAGTCTTTTATATTCTTTCTTTCCCAAATCTCTGAAAATTGAAAGGATACAATCTTTTATTTGATTCGGTGTGAATGATATTTCAGCACTTAAAACTCTTTTGTTGTTTTCCCAAATCTCATTACGAAAGATAAAATAATTATCCTTTTTTGTTATTGTTGGTGTTTCCAATTTTCCGTCAGCTCTGAAAAGAGAAACTGAAAATAAATTAAAATCTTTCTTGCTAAAAAATTCACCTAATTTTTTTCCTACTTTCATTTTTACCTCCTAAACTATTTCAATCTCTTGTGATGTTTTGATTATCCAAGTATCGCCAACCAAATCTGTAAGTTTTAAACCATCTTTAATTTTTTCGAATTTGTACTCAAAACCAATTAAAGTTTGCAAAAGACTTTTGAAGTCCACTCCATTTTTTAGAACTTCTGTTTTTTCATCTGCTAACAACTTTTTTAAAGCTCTTTGATTTTTTCCATATCCTTTTATTTTCATTATCTTGTCTTGTTTTAAATATTCCTCGTTTAAGTTTATTGTCATTTGCCTTGCCTCCCTGTTTATCTTTTACATCCATACATACTGAAAATCAGTATATAGAGGTGTAAAAAAAAACAAATCCTCAATTTTTCTTTTTCTTGACATTATTATATACTGATTATCCGTATTTTGTCAAACTTTTTTTTAAAAAATTTAATTTTTTGTTAAAAATAGGGTATAATTTTATTATAGAAGTACGGAAAAAAAGTATATAAAGGAGGCTTTTATGGAATTGGCTTTACTTTTAAAAAAATACAGAGAATCAAGAAATTTATCTATAAAGCAACTTTCTCAGTTAGCAGGAGTAGGAAATGGAACTATTGGAGAAATAGAGCGTGGGAAAAATAAATCAAGACCAGCAACACTTGAAAAATTATCAAAAGCTTTAAAACTTACATCAGAAGAAAGAGAAAGACTATTTTCTTGTCTTGTTCCTAAAGATATAGGTAAAAAAATAATAGAAGCTAGCGACCCACGAGTTTTAGAACTTAATAAAAGAGAATTATCACAATTTGAAAAGACTATGGAAGAAGCAAGCTTATTTTTTAATGATGAAACAGTATCAGAGGAAGATAAACAAAAAATGGTACTTGCTATTAGCAAGCTCTTTTTTGAATCTAAGGAAATGAATAAAGATAAATATAAAAAAAATAAAGATAAATAGAGGTGTCTATGCTGAATATTCCTTTAAGAGTCAAAAATCTTATGAAAAAGTATGGAACAAAAAATCCATACAAACTTTGTAAACTCTTAAATATTCATGTTAGATATATGGATTTAGGTAATGTTAAGGGAGTTTATAAAAAAATAGTTACAAATAAATTTATAATCATTAATGAAAAATTATCTGAAATCATGCAGTTAATTGTACTATGTCATGAATTAGCTCATGCAATTTTACACGATAGTAAAGAAATACAATCTTTTAAAGATTATGACTTATTTCCAAGAATAAGTAATAATATAGAGCTTGAAGCAAATAAGTTCGCCGCAGAACTTTTATTTGATGAAAATAACGAAATTCATGGATATTATTTAGACGATGAAGAAATTAAAATATTAAAAAATTTAAGAAATTTAAAAAAGTAGAGCAGTGAAGTTTATTTACGAGGGGAATTTATGATAAAATATATAATTAGATTAATAATTTTTTAGGGAGAATAAAATGATGAAGCAAAGTGAGAATGTAACTTTAGAAAATGAAAGTATAAAGAAATCATTACCTAAACATGATGCATATTCTGCAATAGCTGAGTATGTTTGGAATGGATTTGATGCAGGAGCGAAAGAAATACACATAAATTTAAATAGTAATGAGTTAAATAGGATTACTTCTATGAATATTGTGGATAATGGAAGTGGAATACATTATAATGAATTAGGATTAAAATTTAAAAAGTTTAGAATATCAGATAAAAATATTTCTAAAGGACCTTTAGCATTACATGGTAAAAACGGGATGGGAAGATTTAGTTTTTTTGTTTTTAGTGATTTTGCAAAATGGGAAACTGTTTATAAAAATGAAGAAAAATTTTTTAAATACGAAATAGAAATGTTTGAAAAGTCTTTAAATAATTATGATTTCACTGAACCAATAGAAACAAATGAAACTAGTACTTATACAAAAGTATATTTTGAATTAAAAGATGATGTTACTATTACTCAAAAAGATTTAATCAATTTTTTAAAAGAAGAGTTTGCCATTTTTTTAAAAGTAAATAGTTCTGAAATATTTATAAATAATGATAAAATACTTTATAATGATATGATAGTATCAGAAGAAAAGATAAGTAAAAAACTAAAAAAACGAACTACAAGTAAATCTTTAAGTAAAGATTTTAATATAACTTTTATAAGTTGGAAACCGAACACAAAAGGAAATTCAGAATATAATTTCTTTTATAATGATAAAAAAATTAATGTATTAAATACTAATTTTAATAGACAAAGTGACAGTTTTAAGCATACTTTAATTATAGAAAGTGATTTTTTTTCAAATTATATATTCGAAAAGAATGACGAATCTACTGAAACACAAATAAAATTATTTGACAATCAAGAGTTAGAAAGAAAAATGTATAAAGAGCTTATTACTTTTCTAAAAACTTTAATAAAAGATGAAAGAAAAAAGATAAGAAGAAATAATGTTAAACCTATGATAGAAAATTATAAAACAAAAAAAATTTTTCCTACATTCAGTAATGAACCTTGGGAAAAAATTAAAGAAGAAAAATTGGAAGAATTTATTACAGAAATTTATGTTTTAGAGCCTAAGATATTTAGTAATTTAAAAGATATTCAGGCTAAAACTTTAATAAATCTGTTATATTTAATGCTTTTTTCTAAAGAACGCGATTCATTATTTTCTATTTTAGATTCTATAGTTTCTTTAGATGATGATGAAATGAAAGAATTAAAAGATATTTTGAGTAGAAATCCATTACAAAGTATAATAGAAACTATTAAAATGATAGAAAATAGAAGTAGGGTAATTAATTGTTTAAAAGAACTTGTTTTTAATCAGGATTTAAATACCTATGAAGTAGAACATATACAACAAGTTGTTGAAACTCATTTTTGGATTTTTGGGGAAGAATATAATCTAGTAACTGCGGCTGAACCAAGTTTTAGAACAGCTTTAAAACAATATTGGGAAAAAATAATAGGTAAAGAAAATACAGAAGTTTTAAATCATAAAGATAGTTTAAAAGAAATGGATATTTTTATGTCGCAAAGGGATATATCAAATAGTAAAATTAGAAATATAGTAGTAGAATTAAAAAGACCAAGTATAAAAATATCTACTAAAGAGTATAGACAATTAGAAGATTATAAAGAACTAATATTACAAACACCTAATTTCAATGCTAATAATGAAGAATGGATATTCATTCTTATTGGTAGAGATTTTTCAGATGATGGATTTATTGAGAGAAAATATGATAGTGCTAAATCACATGGTGTTCAATTTTTAACAGAACAAGGTACAAACTATAAAATTTTTGTAAAAAAATGGAGTGAACTTTTTGCTGAACTTGAAATGAGGCACAATTTCATAACTAAAAATTTAAATTTAAAAAAAGAGGAATTGATAAAAGAAATTTCTAATTTAGATTCTGATGATATTGCAAATATTGCAACATATGGAAGCGTTCTTAATTAAAGAACGCTTTTTTTAAAATTTTTATTGTAGACTTTGCTATTTCAGTTTTACTATCTTCATTTACAATAGCTAATTTTCTTATATAATCTTTAAGAAAATTAAAATTTTCATCAATTAAAACATAAGAAACTAAACCATCTTTTTTTAAACAAGGAATTACTACACTATAGATAAAGTCAGTTACAGGCATCTCAACAAATTCTTTTTTCATAGGCACCTCTAAATATAAATATAAATATAAATATAAATATAAATAAGTAATCAATAGATATATATAATTATATAATAAAAAAACTAAATTGACATCTATTTTTTTATAATAATAGTAACCCACAAGCCAGAACTCTCTGGCTTTTTTATTTACAGCTAGATTAGTCTAGCTTTTTTTAATTTAAAATTAAATTTTTTTATTTGACTTATACTGAAAAACAGTATAAAATATAAAAAAAGATATAGGAGTGAAACAATGGAAAAAGATTTTTATCTAAATGTCTATAATAAAATTCAAAATTCCTTATCTTGTTCTAATGTTAAGAAAAAAGAGCTTGCAGAGAAACTAAATATAACTCCAACCGCACTTTCTAATCAATTAAAAGCATTAAGACAAGGGCAAGGAATAAATATAAAAACATTAAAAGCTGTCGAAGAATTAACAGGTACTAATTTTTTTTGCTTTTGATATACTGAAAAACAGTACAGCATTAAAAAGTTAACTGTATACAGTAAAAGCGACTAGGTCCTCGAATGAGGGTAGGCAACAGCTTAGAACTCCTAAGTCGCTTATATGGGAATGTGTCTGAGGTCAGCAGTTCGTGGTGGTCTTTTAAACCACTATACGACAACCAAGTTCAAGTCTTGGCATTCCCCTAAAAGAGATTTGAGTAAACAAAAAGCTGATACAGGTATATTCCATATCAGCTTATGTCTAAATTTATTTACTCTTAGTATCTGCAACTTAGAAATTAAATAGTAATAACTCTAAGATATTAACCCCAAAATCACGACTATAAAATAACCTAAATATATAAGAATATACCTTATATTTCTTAGGATACAATATCACTTATGCTGTTTTAGTTCAGCGAGTGTTGATTGCCCGTTAGCTGATATTTTACTTTTCAAATGTAATGTGAGCAATTACATTTTTTACATCATTGCAACCTTGCTCAAGGGTTGTAAGAGGGTGTGAGCCGTAAAAAGAGAGCAGGGCAATTACAAAAATTCTGCTAATATTCATCAGCTCCTTTTTGATAAATTGCCACATAGGGCTAAAGGTATTTTATCACGAAAGAGAAATGTTTTGTAGTCGTGATTGTGAGGCTAATAAGCTCCTTACTACATTATGGTAATGGCGACCAGAAACAGCCATAGTATCACCTTAAATAACTTTTCCCGATGTGGTGTTCACCAGACACCACAAGCAATTAATTCTCTTAAGAGATTTAATATAAATTTGGTAACCACGACCAAAACAGTGGAATAATAATGGGCAAACATACGGCACTTTCCCAGAGTGCCGTAAAAGTTAATTCAGGTGTGCAACTACCTTAAAACGTTGCAGGTATTACGTTAATATAGTGGCAGTAATGCCACATTGTGAGGGGCTGAGTAAGTAAAATTTGGTGCAACTCCAAATCCTCTCTGGTTACTATTATTCTTTTTCGCCTCCCTTGAAGAAGATTTCATATTTTATTTTTTAATTAACTTTTATTTTCAGAGTTTTAGGGCTTTCTCTAAAAAAGCCTACTAAATATAATTTTTATTTTATATCTGCTCATCATGTCAAAGCGGGTAACTTAGATATGGTGGGTGGATACAAGATAAAAATAAAATAGGAGTTACCCGCAAGTACTCCTATAAGACAGGAGGACATTATATGAAAAAAGAATTTTATTTTAAAACATTACGCCATTTTTCAAATTTTTGTTTGAAATATGGCTATTTTAGAAAGGAGACATTAGAAAATGTATTGTTTATAGGAGAAAAAGCTATAAACGGTGATGAACTATGTCAAGATGTTGTTAATAAGATAACTTTCCTTTTAAAAGACGGACAAGATGAAAATATGGACCAATTAATACCTATTGGAGAAATGCTTAAAGAATTTAAAAAGGGAAAAGAACTTAAGGATTTAGTTTTAAAATATAATATTTTTTCTCTTGAAAGAAAAATTGAAGTAGAAACATTTTTTAGAAATGAAATTTATGTTCCTACACAAGAATTTATAAATACTTTGGAGTATTTAACATATGTTCATGGATTGTATTTTCTTTATGATGAAAATAAAAAACTTATCTATATAGGAAAAAGTAAAAATTTAGGTTCAAGAATATTAAACAGTGTAAAAGAAAGACAAGGCTTTTATCTGAAATATAAATTGCCATTAACAAAATCAGATACAAATATACTTGAACTATATTATATATCAAAACTTAAGCCTGTATTAAATTCAGAGTCAAAAGAAGTTGACGATACTACATTTGAAATTGATTATAAATTTTTAGAAGAAAGTGATTTTATTCTTATCAAAAAAGGAGTTGATAAATAATGAAATATACAATAAATGGATATTCTCAAGAAAAATTAATTGAAAATGATATTGATTTATCTACTTCTTTAATTCTTAGAGTAATTGCAGATATGTATACAAGTAATTCAAATTCATTAGAATATAAAATTATTGATAATGATAAATATATGTGGTGTACATATGGGTATTTAGTAAAGCAAATACCTATAATAGGAACTGATAAAACTTTAAAAAGAAAAATAGAAACACTTGTTGAAAAAAAGATTTTAAAAAAAATAGTTTTACCAGAAAGAAATGGAGTAAAAGGGAATTATTTATATATAACTCTGGGAGAAAATTATTCTTTACTTATGGAGTATACACCTCAGGACAAAAAAGACCTAGGTACAAAATGTCCTGAGGGTAGGGACAAAATGTCCTCACCCCTAGGGACAAAATGTCCTAACAAAGATTCTTCTATAAGTGATTATTCTATAATTGATTCATTAAGAGAGAGAGAAGAGGAAGAGCCTAAAGACGACCCTGAAAAAGAAAAAGCTCCTGAAAGTCAAAATATCGGAATGTATTATCAAGCTATCAGAATGTTATTATCGGGATATTCTTTGAATCATGAAAAAATAGCACGGTATGGAAAGTCTATTGAAAGAATAAAGGCTGTTTTAAAGTTTGCAAAGGAAAATAATAAAGCTGAGGGTTGGATAACTGAGGCAATAAGAGATGACTACAAACTTGAAGTTTATAAAAAGCCTGAAAAGAAAATTAAAGATATTGGAAAACAACAGCACGAAGTTAATACAGATAATGAAAAACTGTATGAAATGCTAGGAATATAAGGGGTTGAGACTATGCAAAAATGTAAATATTGTGGTAAAGAATACAAGTTAAATGAGAATATGCCTGAATTTTTACCTGAAATTTTCAAAGAAAAAATAAAATATATTCCAAGTTGTAAATGTCATGAAATCAAAATGCAGGAAGAATACGAGGAAAGAGAAAGAAAACTTGAAAAAAAGAGACTTCAAAACAAAATAAAAAAATACAAAGATATTTCAGTAATTGACAGAAAACTTTTAAATGCTAATTTTATAACAGCTGAAAAAGATAAACATATAAAGTTATGTCAAAAATATGCTGAAAAATTTGTGAAAATTGGAACAGCTCCACAAGGTTTATTACTTCACGGCTCAGTAGGAACAGGAAAAACATTTGCTAGTGCCTGCATAAGCAACTATCTTATGGAAAATGGCAAAACAGTTCTTGTGATGAATTTAGGGCTGTATCTTATAAAACTAAAAAAAGAATGGGACGAAGCAGAAAGTAATGTCCTTGAGTATGTTAAACACTGTGATTTACTTGTAATAGATGACTTTGGAGTTGAAAAAGTAACAGAATTTGTTCTTGATAAAGCATTTGCTTTAATAGATACAAGATACAGAGCCGAAAAGCCTTTAATTATAACAACTAATTTATCTTTAAAAGAGATTACAGATAAATTCGGTTCAAGAATATCAGATAGGCTTCAAGAAATGTGTTACCCATTAAGAGTAGAGGGACAAAGCAAAAGATTAAACAGAAAAAGAGATGAATTTCTGGAGTTTATAGCATGATAGCACATTTAATATGCTTTTGTCTTGTAGGAATAGTTTTATATTTTGCAATAAGGGGGATTTAACAAAATGCACAAATCATTTAGAAAATACAGCATTAATAGTCAGAGGCTTATCTATTGGTTGATAAATGATTATGCTTGTAAGTTAGAAGAAATAGATGTTGGAAAAACAGCAAGTGAATATTACAGATATGAGGCTAAAAGACAACTTAAAAAGCTATATCTTAAGCACACAGGTATAAATCTTAAAGAGTTAAATCCTTTTAAAAATTTCTATGGAGATATGAAAGTTAAAATTGAAGATACTCTAAGTAAAAAAATATCTGATAATTCTAAAACAGAAATAATTTTAAATGATATGGACTTTCTAATAAGACAAGAGTTTCAAAAATTAACACTTGCTTTGGACGGAACTTTCTCGTTGTGTTTGAATTTAATGTCGCAGGATAAGGCGAATAAATTTATCACTTGGTTATTTGATTATTTGCTAGATAATGAGATACCAATGCGGGAAGAAATAGTGAATTTATACTCACAATCAGAAAACGATAAATTTATTTATGCAATGTTAAAACATAAGAAATGTTGTATCTGTGGCAAAGAGGTAACAGGTCCTCATCATGTAGACAGGGTTGGAACTACTCAATATAAACATGATACAGGACTAGATAAAAGAATATCGCCTTTATGTCCTTATCATCATGCAGAAATAGAAAGTGGGAATTACACTCTTAAAGAATTTCAAGATAAATATACTACGTTTGGATACCTGTTATGCAATGAGGAGCAGATAAAAGAACTTAAGAAAGTATATAAACATCATTTTAAAGCATTTAAGGAGACAGCAGAATGAGAAAATTAAAATCAGAGTTTAAAAAAGATGAAGCGATGACACTGAAAATGAAAGTATTTTTCAATAATACTCTTGATGAAAAAGATAAAAAGAACTTTGAATTTATAGGAGTTTACCACTATAAAAACTATGAAATATTTTTTGACCATATTCCAGAAAATAAAAAAATTGTTAAACACATCAGCATAAAAGAAATGAGTAATAAAAGAATAAAACAGGAAGATTTAAAACTTATAGCAAATCATTTTATTGGAGATAACTACACAGTACAATAAGGAACTATCAACTAAAAATTGACAGTTCAAAATCGTTAGTAATAGTTAGTTAA
>USFW01000042.1 GCA_900553985.1 uncultured Clostridium sp. | reverse complement strand
AGGCTTTCGAATGAGGAATGCTCACGGTACCTGAAGTATGAAGGGGTCTGAGTGAGAGAGGCTCATGAGAAAGCCTTACCAATTCTTTCTGAATGGAATGAGTAGTCCAAAATTTAAAAAAGTCATAATTATCACCCAGTTCCAGCGGCTAATTTTAAAAAACATCATCCAGTATTTGTTTATACAACAACTTCATTATTAACTTATAAAATACAAATTCCTATAATTTAAAAACACGAGCTAATTAATATTACTTACATAAAATATATATCTCTTAGCCCGTATTAAATTGTTCATATATAAAATTTTAAGTCATTTAATTATCTTTTTACTTCTTCCATTATAAATACTTCTATAATGTCTCCTTCTTTAATATCATTATAGTTTTCAATCTGCATACCACATTCAAAACCTTTTGATACTTCTTTAACTTCATCTTTAAATCTTTTTAATGTAGCCAAATGACCTTCATGTATTACTATATTTTCTCTAATTACTCTTACTCCTGCATTTCTTTCTACTTTTCCATTTAATACAAATGCTCCAGCAATAGTTCCTACATTTGAAATTTTAAATGTTTGTCTTACTTCTGCATTTCCTATTACTTTTTCTTCATATTTAGGGTCTAACATACCTTTCATTGCTGCTTCAACATCTTCTATAGCTTGATATATAATAGAATATTGTTTTATTTCTACTTCTTCTTTTTCAGCCATTTCTTTTGCCATATTATCTGGTCTAACATTGAATGCAATTATTATGGCATTTGAAACTTTAGCAAGTGTAACATCTGATTGATTAACAGCTCCTACTGTACTATGAATTACTTTTACTCTAACTTCTTCATTTTCTAATTTTTCTAGAGCTTGTTTTACAGCTTCAACTGAACCTTGAACATCTGCTTTTACAATTAGATTTAGTACTTTTAATTTTCCTTCTTCCATTTGACTAAATAAATTATCTAAAGTCACTTTTGTAGTTGCATTTATCGCTTGTTCTCTAGCTTGACGTTTTCTTCTTTCTATTAAGTGTTTAGCCATTTTTTCATTTTTAACTTCGTAGAAAGTATCTCCAGCTTCTGGAACATCTGTTAATCCCATTATTTCAACTGGACTTGATGGTCCTACTGATTTTACTTTTTTACCTTTATCATTTGTCATTGCTCTTATTCTTCCTATTGAAGAACCTACAACGATAGTATCTCCTACATCTAATGTTCCTCTTTGTACAAGCATTGAAGCTATTGCACCTTTAGCTTTATCTAGTCTAGCTTCGATTACTACTCCTTTTGCTTGTTTATTAGGATTTGCTTTTAATTCTAACATATCAGCTTCTAATAGTATCATTTCTAGTAATTGGTCTATATTTTGATTTTTCTTTGCTGATATAGGAACATAAATAGTATCTCCACCCCATTCTTCTGGAACTAACTCATATGCCATTAATTCTTGTTTTACTTTGTCTATGTTACTATCTGGTAAATCAATTTTATTTATTGCAACAATAATTGGTATTCCTGCTGATTTAGCATGGTTTATAGCTTCTACTGTTTGAGGCATTACTCCATCATTTGCTGCTACTACAAGTATTGCTATATCTGTTATTTGTGCACCTCTAGCACGCATTGATGTAAATGCTTCATGTCCTGGTGTATCTAAGAAAGTTATTTCTCTGTTATTTATTTTTACCATATATGCACCAATTGCTTGTGTAATTCCTCCAGCTTCGCCTTCTATTACATTTGTCTTTCTTATTGCATCTAATAATGAAGTTTTACCATGGTCTACGTGTCCCATAACAACTACTACTGGTGGTCTTGCTTGTAAATCTTCTTCTCTATCTTCTGATTCGTCAAATAAAATATCCTCTTCTGTTACTGTTTCTTTCTTCTTAGCTGTTATTCCAAATTCTTGTGCTATTAAATATGCAGTATCAAAGTCTATTTCATTATTAATTGTTGCCATAACTCCAAAACCTAACAATTTCTTTATTACTTCTGCTGTTGTTTTTTTCATCTCTGCTGCTAAATCTTTTACTGTAACAGTTTCAGGAATTTCTATATTTGTCAATTTAAAGATTTTTTGTTTTGTTCTTTCTTCTTGATTAATATTCTTCTTTTTCTTTCCTCTTCTTCCTCTTTCTGTTGTTAAATCATAATAATCTAACATTCCACCATCTTGTTCATCAAACATACTAGATAATCTATTAGCTTGTTTTAAAGTTTTTAATTTTCCTTCATCAAAACTATTATTACCACTATTTTTTCTTGTCTTTGTTTTTTTAGCTTTATTCTCTTCAAACTTACTATTTTGTTTTTGTTTATCTATGTTTTTATTGTTGTATTCTCTAACTGTTTCTTTTTCAACAACATCAGCTGCCATAATATTTTTAATATTTTTTTCTATTCCTCTTTCATCTAATGGCTTTTTACCAAACTTGTCATTGTTGTTTCTATTATTATTAAATCTATTATTATTGTTTCCATTTTTATTATAGTTATTATTTTTGTTATTATAATTATTGTTGTTTCTATTATTGTAATTATTATTTTTGTTAAAATTATTTCTATTGTTTTGACCATTTCTGTTTTGGTAATTGTTTGAATTATTATTTTCATTTCTATTTTGATAACTATTGTTTTTATGGAAATTATTATCGTTTCTTTTATTATCTTTATTTTCTTTTTGCATATTATTACTCATACCTTTATTATTTTCAACCACTCTATCCTCAGTTTTAATTGCTGTATTATTAGTGTTAATGTCCTCCATTTTTGATTTATCTTGTTTTATTTCTTCTTTTTTCTCTTTTACTAACTCTTCTTTTGCTGTTTCTTTTACCTCTTCTATTTCTTTCTTTGGCTCTTCTTTTACTTCTTCTACTGGTTTCTTTTGTTCTTCTTTCTTCAAGCCAAATAATTCACTTACTGTCATAGGTTTATTAGGCTTATTTCTATACACTATGTTATAATCTTTATTTTGTTTTCTTTCAACAAATCCAACATTATTATTTCTTTTTTGTTGTTTTTGAGCTTTTTCTTTTTCCTTTTTTTCTTGCTCTTCTTCTATTATTACTTCTCTTCTTATTATAACAGGAGTTTCCTTCTTTTCTTCCTTTTTAGCTTTCTTTGTATTTTCTTTTGGAGTTTGTACTTTATCTTTACTTGTATTTTTTAATAATTCTTTTTCAATTTTTGTTGCTTGTTCTTCATCTACTCCACTTAAATGACTTTTCGCTTCAATATTTAGTTTTTTAGCTACTTCTAATACTTCTTTACTGGTTAAGTTTAGCTTTTTGGCTATTTCATGAATTTTAATCTTACCCAATAACATCACCCCCATCATTAATTTTTATAATTTCATTAGATAGATTTATATCTTTTATTCCTATTATTGCTTTATTATTTTTTCCTATTGTTTTACTTAATTCATCAATATTTCCTTTTATTATTATTGGAACATTATATTCTTCACTTAATTTTGAAAACTTTTCCTTAGTCCTTTCAGATGAATCTTCTGCAACTATGATTACTTTTATTTTTCTTGCCTTTAATTCATTTTCAACACTGTCTGCTCCAAAAGCAATTTTCCTTGCTCTTGCTGCTAATCCTAACAATCCTAATATCTTTTTATTTATCAAGAATTACACCTCTTAAACTTTCATATATTTCTTCTGATATTTTCATATCAAAAATTCTTTCTAATCTCTTAGTTTTTATAACTTTTTCTAAGCATTTGATGTCATCGCAAATATATGCTCCTCTTCCTTCTTTTTTTCCAAGCTTATCTATGCTGATTTCATTTTCTTTATTTTTAACAATTCTTATTAACTCATTTTTTTCTTTTTTTTCATTACATCCCATACAAGTTCTTTGTGGTATATTTTTCATATATTTTCCCCCTTTTATTGTATGTCCTAAATTTTTTATTATTCTTCTACTTCATTTTCTTCGCTTTCTTCATTTTCTTGAGAGGCCATTAACATTTCTCTAAATTGTGATTCAGATTTTATATCAATTTTCCAGTTTGTTAATTTTGCTGCTAATCTTGCATTTTGTCCTGATTTTCCAATTGCTAAAGATAATTGGTCATCTGGAACTATTACTTGTGCAAATTTTTCTTCTTCTTTTATATCTACTGCTAAAATTTTTGCTGGTAATAATGCTGAAGAAATATATATTGATGGGTCTTCATTCCATTCTATAACATCAATCTTTTCTCCATTTAATTCATTAATAACATTTTGAATTCTTACTCCTCTTTGTCCTACACATGAACCAACAGGGTCTATATTAGGGTCTGGAGAATATACTGCTACTTTACTTCTATATCCTGCATCTCTAGATACACTTTTTATTTCAATTACACCTTCATATATTTCTGGTATTTCAAGTTCTAATAATTTTCTTACAAAGTCTGGATGGCTTCTTGATACAATTACTTGTGGTACTCCTTTTGCACCTTTTTCTACATCCATTACATAACCTTTTATTTTATCATTTACTCTATACTTTTCTGTTGGTATTTGCTCTTTAGATGGCATTATTCCTTCTAGTCTACCTAAATCCATTACAACTATATTTTTATCAGCTTTTTGTATGATTCCAGAAACTATTTCTCCTTTTCTGTCATTAAATTCTGTGAAAATTATTTCTCTTTCTGCTTCTCTTAATTTTTGAATTATTACTTGTTTTGCTGTTTGTGCTGCTATTCTACCAAAATCTCTAGGTACTATTTCTACTTCTACCGTTTCTCCTAATTTTGCTTCTTTGTTTATTTTTCTAGCATCTTCTAGACTAATTTCTAAAGCTGGATCTTTTGCATCTTCCATTATTTCTTTTATTGAAAAAACATGTGTTGCTCCAGTTTGAGGATCCATTGCAACTCTTACATTATCTAATGCATCAAAGTTTCTTTTATATGCTGTAAGTAATGCTGTTTCGATAGATTCTAATAAATATTCTTTTTTTATACCTTTCTCTTTTTCTAGTTCTTCCAAAGCCAATATCAATTCTTTATTGTCTATTGCTTGATTTTTCATTTTATATTCCTCCCTTTACTTTTTAATTCCAATCATATACTGTTTTAATTTGTGCGATATTTTTTCTTTCGATTTTTGCTTCGTCTAAATATATATTTTCATCATCAAAATCTTTTAGTATTCCTTGATATTCTTTATTTCCATTATTATCTTTTTTGAATAGTTTTATATGTATTTCTTTTCCTTTATTTTGTTCTAAGTGTTTTTCTTTTCTTAGTATTCTTTCAATTCCTGGTGAAGATACTTCTAAGAAATATTGGTCTTTTATATAATTTGCTTCGTCTAACAAATCATTTATTTCGTCATTTACTTTCTCACAATCTGATAAGTCTATTCCTTCTGGTTTATCAATAAATATTCTTAAAAAATAGTTTTTTCCTTCTTTTGCATATTCTACATCATATAAATCATATCCTGCTTTTTCTATTTTATCTTTTAGTAAGTTTTCTACCTTTTCTTCAATACTTGCCAAAAAACTTCCTCCTTTTTCAAAATTTAAGAGTGGGATTTGTTCCCACTCTCTTGCTCATCTTGTATTCTTTATATATTATACCCATTTTTTACTAAAAATGCAAGGGTTTTGGTGATTTTTAGTAAATATTCTTACTCTTCTTCATCATCCTCTATTTCAGGAAGTTCTTCTCCTAAACTTTCTTCAAATACTTTTTCAAAATCTTCTCTTACTTTTGCTTCTATTTCTTCTAGCATTTTTGGATTTTCTCTTAAATATTTTTTAACATTTTCTCTACCTTGACCAATTCTATTTCCATCATAGCTAAACCATGAACCTGCTTTTTCCACTATATCTAAGTTTACAGCCATATCTAGTATATTTCCTTCTTTTGAAATACCTTGTCCATATACAACATCAAATTCAGCTTCTCTAAAAGGTGGTGCTACTTTATTTTTTATAACTTTTACCCTTACCCTATTTCCTTTTACTTCTCCATCTTGTTTTATATTTTCTATTTTTCTTATATCCATTCTAACAGATGCATAGAATTTTAATGCTCTACCTCCTGTTGTTGTTTCTGGATTACCAAACATTACACCAATTTTTTCTCTTAGTTGGTTGATAAATATTAAAACTGTTTTAGATTTATTTATTGCTCCTGCAAGTTTTCTTAATGCTTGTGACATTAATCTTGCTTGTAATCCCATATGAGAATCTCCCATATCTCCATCTATTTCAGCTTTTGGAACTAATGCTGCAACTGAGTCTACAACTATTACATCTAATGCTCCACTTCTTACTAAACTTTCTGTAATTTCTAGTGCTTGTTCACCTGTATCTGGTTGTGATACTATTAAGTTATCAATATCTACTCCTAGTTTTTTAGCATATACAGGGTCTAAGGCATGTTCTGCATCTATAAATGCTGCTTCTCCTCCCATTTTTTGTGCTTCTGCTACAATATGTAATGCTAATGTTGTTTTTCCTGATGATTCAGGTCCAAACACTTCTATAATTCTTCCTCTAGGAACTCCACCTATTCCTAATGCTATATCTAAGCTTAATGCTCCTGTCGGAATTGCTTCTATTTCCATTGCTTTAAATTCTCCAAGTTTCATTACTGAACCTTTTCCAAATTGTTTTTCTATTTGACTCATAGCTACTTCTAAGGCTTTTTTCTTTTCTGCATTTTCACTCATTTTTCTTCCTCCTTGTTTTTTGAACTTTTGTTTGATATCATTATTATATATCAAATATTTGTTTTGTCAATACTTTTTTTATTTTTTTCTATCGGTACCATGTTTCTATTCCATTAAATGGATTAAACCAATTTGAATTCATTGTTCCTGCTAATTGATTTGAAAAAGCTGTTATATATTTATTATTATATAAACTTATATATGGTACTTCTGTTTTATAAATTTCAGCTAATCTTTTATAATCATTTTTTATAATCTCTTCATCTGTTGTATTTTTCACTTCATCCATAATTTTAGATATTTCATCACTGTAATAATTTGCCAAATTGTTATCTCCAAAAAACATTGTCATGTCTGGGTTTGGAGATAAATTAACACTACATAATATCATGTCATAAGCTTTATTATTTATAGCATTATAATATTGATCATCTGAGTATTCTTGAATATTTATGATTATTCCTTGATTTTCAAGTTGTGTTTTTATATTTTGCGCAACAGCTTTATGGTTAGCATTAGATGCCTTTATTATCAAGTTTAATGCTATACTTTGTGTTTTATAATTTTCTGTTTTTTGCCAAGTTTTATTTCTAAAAATCCAGCCATTATCAACTAAAATTTGTTTTGCTTGTTCTAAATTATAACCGGAACTTACTTCTTGCTCTTGATACACCCAACTACCATAATCTAATGGAAAACTCGATGTATAATATTTATTTCCATAAACACTTGAAACTATATTGTTTTTATCAATTGAATATGATATAGCTTTTCTAACTTCTGGTTTGGCTAAAAAATAGTTTTGCATATTAAATGCAATAAAATCATGTTCTCTTCCTTTAACTTCTTTTGGTACATATCCAATAGTTCCTATATATTCTTGAATATTAGTATTTGTTGTGCTTATAACATCGACATTTCCTATTTTAAAGCTATTATATAACTCTCCAACAGTCTCATATATATTAACAATTATTTTTTCTAAAGACAGTTCTTTTTCCCTATTCCACCAATTTGCATTTTTGTTCAAAGTTATATAAGTTCCTTGAACATCACTAACTTTATACATTCCCGTTCCAACTGGCACAATAGTAGTATTATTATAATCTTGAGAATCATAGAATGTCTTTGATAAAATTGGAAAAGTTAAGTTATATTCAAAAAATAGTATTTCTTTATCTAAATATATTTTTACTGTATAATCATCTACAATTTCTAAAGCTGTAACATCTTGTACATTTTTAGAGTAAATTGATGTGTTCTCTTTTAGCTTGTCAAAAGTAAATTGAACATCAGCAGAAGTAAATCTCTCTCCATTAGACCATTTTACATTTTCTCTAAGTTTTATAATGTAAGTTGTCGCATCTTGCTTTGCCCATTCAGTAGCTAAAGCTGGTATAGCTTTATAATCTTGTGATAAATCTACTAATGGCTCAAAAATTAATTTAGTGATATCTTGTAAATTTTTATTTTTTGTAAGTAATGGATTTATTGTATCAAATTGAGCTACTCCAAGTCTAATATCTTTTATTTGTTTTTGTTCTGTACTTTCACTATTTACTGTATTTTGTTCTATTTCTTTGTCTTGTCTATTTATTATAAAAAATGCAATCACTACAATTAATATTACAAAAATTATAAATATATATTTGAAAAAATTTGATTTCATAATTCACCTCTATCTTCTGCTATAAATATACATTATATTGTTTATTTTTTCAAGGAATTTATAAAGATTTAACCATAAAAGTATTTAATAAAAAATAGAAATAATATATTTAAGATAAAAACTATCTATATAATATACTATTTCTACATTGCTTTCAATATTTTTTATTTATTTTTCATCGCATATTTCGACACTTTCTTACAATTCACAGTTTGAATAATAAATTAAACTCCCACAATTGAAAATCCATTATCTACATGAATAATCTCTCCAGTAATACCACTAGATAATTTACTAAATAAAAATGTTGTGCTATCTCCAACTTGTTCTATTGTAACATTTTTATGTAATGGTGCTCTTTCTTCTACTATGTTTAAAATTGTTCCGAAATCTTTAATTCCTTTTGCTGATAAAGTTTTTATTGGTCCTGCTGAAATTCCATTTATTCTATATCCATCTTTTCCCAAATCTTTTGCTAAATATTTTATACTAGCTTCTAAAGAGGCTTTTGCAATCCCCATAAGATTATATCCCTCTACAACTTTTTCTGCCCCATAATAAGTATATGCAACAATACTAGCTCCTTCGTTTAACATTTCTTTTTCTCTAGCCATTCTTACAATAGCAATTAAAGAATATGCACTAACATCTTGTGCATGAGCATATCCATCTCTTGAAGTATTTATAAAATCATTTCTTAAATCTTCTGTATTTGCATGTGCTATTGCATGCAGGATACCATCTACTTTATTATAATCTTTTTTTATTTCTTCTAGACATTTATCTATATCACTATCTTTACTTACATTGTCACAAACATATACACTTGTTCCTGGTAATTCTTTTACTAATTCTTTTACTTTTTCCAAACTTCCTTCAGAACAAGTACAAATGACTTTAGCTCCTTGCTCATAAGCAGATTTCGCTGCTCCCCAAGCTATACTCCATTTATTTCTAACTCCCATTATAACTACTTTCTTATCTTTCAATAACATATAAATTCCTCCTTGTATAATAATTTTCTCTCAAAATATTGTAGAGAAGCTGGAAATGGGTGATAATCATGACTTTTTTTGATTTTGAACGTTCGATTAAAATGAAGATTAGAATTGGTTAGGCTTTCGAATGAGGAATGCTCACGGTACCTGAAGTATGAAGGGGTCTGAGTGA
>USFW01000041.1 GCA_900553985.1 uncultured Clostridium sp. | reverse complement strand
TCCTCATTCGAAAGCCTAACCAATTCTAATCTTCATTCCATGCGAACGTCAAAATGCAAAAAAATTATAATTATTAACTATTTCCAGCTTCTCTACAATAAAAAATATTATTCTGTAACAAATAGAAATTTATATTTTATAAAAATAAAAAATTGAATAACATAGAAATAAAAGTATTAAGTGAAAGGAAATATGAAAATGAAAATAAATATTGTAATGGTAGAACCAGAAATACCACAGAACACAGGAAATATTGCAAGAACTTGTGCAATAACAGGAGCTAAATTGCACTTAGTTCATCCTTTAGGTTTTAAAATAGATGACAAGTCAATAAAAAGGGCTGGATTAGATTATTGGGATAAACTTGAGATAGAAGAACACAAGTCATTAGAAGAATTTTTAAACAAATATAAACCAGAAGAACATAATATGTTTTTTGCAACAACAAAAGGAAAAACAAAATATACAGATATAGATTACTCAAAAATGGAGGAAGTATTTGTACTATATGGAAAAGAAACAAAAGGCCTACCAGAAGATTTATTAGAAAAATATTTAGATAAAAAAACAATAAGAATACCAATGCTTCCAACATTAAGGTCATTAAATTTATCTAATTCAGTTGCTATAATTACATATGAAATATTAAGACAAAAGAATTTTGAAGACTTGCAAGAAATAAGTAATTATTTTGATTAAAATCATTGAAAAAAGTCATATAAAAATATATAATAACACCAACAAAAGAAAAGCTGTAAATACAAAGGAGAAAAAAATGAAAACTTTTAAATTTATACCAGAAGGTTGGAATGAAGAGGAAAAAAAGATTTCTAGCATAAATGAAGCTAAAAATTTGATAAATACAAAAGAAATATTGCAAGGCAAAGTAGAAAGCTATGATGAAGACTATAACTTACATATAAACTTAGGAAATGGAATTAAAGGAATTATTCCAAAATCAGAGATTGAAAATACTAAAGACGGGCAAGACATAGACACAAAATTATGTGTAGGAAAGCTAAATAAATATGTTCAATTTAGGGTAGAGGGTATAGAAGGAACAGATACCTTGCTTTTATCAAGAAAAGCAGTCCAAGAAGAGGTTATAAGTTCAATACAAAAAGACTTAGAAATTGGACAAGTTCTTACAGGCATAGTAAAAAATATAAAGCCATATGGAGCATTTATAGAAATTGGCGGAGGAGTAGTAGGATTAGCACATATTGAAGATTTATCAATCGCAAGAATAAAAACACCATATGAAAGGCTAAAAATTGGACAAAAAATAAATATTGTGGTAAAATCAATAGATAAAGAAAGTGGTAAAATAAATTTATCATACAAAGAGATATTAGGAACTTGGGAAGAAAATGTACAAAAATTTGTGCAAGGAATGAATGTTAAAGGAATAGTAAGAGAAACAGAAAAAAACAAAAATGGAATATTTATTGAACTTACTCCAAATTTAGTTGGTATGGCAGAATATAGTGAAGGACTTGAATATGGACAAGAAATTAATGTACATATAAAAAAAATTGACAAAGAAAAAAGAAAAGTAAAATTAAGTATAAATAATTAAAAAAGAAATCCAAAGACAAAAATATATAGATTTAAACAAATTAATATAAGTTTATAAATTTTAAATAATAGATATTTCTAAATTTAAGGAGGATTAAAAATGGTTAAAGATAATGAAATTAAAGCACAAGTATCTCCATTTGCAATAAGAGAAGGAGAAATAAAAACTTTTGATGGAAAAGATGGTTATGTGTCAATGAACCAAATCGTACATAAAATAAACATAGGACATATTAATGAAATTCATTTTGCAATATTAGATTTAGTTAATGAATTTGAATTTATTACATCAAGACAACTATATCAAATGTTAGAAATAAAAGGGTTTGACCCAAAATCACAAGACAAATTAAATAACAAATTAGAACAATTAGTGAAATCAAAAATTTTAACAAGATATTATTTTACTTCAGATGAAGGAAAAGGAATTTATAGAATTTACTGTTTAGAGAAAATGGGAAAATACTTATTAAATTCAAAAGAAATAGACTGTAAATGGCAACCTTCAGACAACACAAAACCTGTACCAATGATAAAGAAAAGATTAGCAGGAAACCAAACTTTAATTGCATATTTAAGAAAAGTTAAAGCTTTTGATAGTTATATAGTAAAACCTGCAATAACAGCAAAAACAGCAGGAAAATTATTCAAAGCAAGTGGAGGAGCAGTTAAACTAACAAAAAACAATAAATCTATTCAATTTGTTTTTGAAGTTATAAGAAGAGAACAAGACTGGGAGAAAAAATTAATTGAAAGAATGAGATTATATAAAGACTTCTATGAAAATTATGTTTTAGGAGATTCTGGATTTTCTAGTATGCCACAATTAATATTAGTTTGTGAAGACGAAAAACATATGGCAGAAACTTTCAAAGAAATTGTAAAAAATCAAGTTGAAATACCACAAATAAAATTATATTTTACTACTGACTTAAGACAAAATAAAGAAACATTAGAAGAAACTTTAGTAGAGTTTAAATTAGTAGATGGAAAATATAGAATGGAAAATGTGGAATTAAAATTGTTAGGAATGTAATTTTTATATAAAAAAATATAGTAAATAATAAATTTAAAGTTGTTGAAATAATATAAGCATTATATAAAATAGTAATAAATAGAGTAGGTAATAAAGTTGAAATTATCTACTCTTTATTAAATAATGCTAACAAAAGGTAGTAAGTTGAATGGGAGATTAGGAACATTAATTTTAATAAAATATGAGTTAATAAAGTTTATTTTAATGAGATTAAGTGCTATATAGATATTTATTAATAAAAGATAGTGTGATAAATTAAAAATATAAAAAAGTTAACTAAAAATATTGACACAGTAATTATTTTATTATAAAATACAAACAATAGTTCTTAGATGAAATATGAGGTGATTATATTGAACAGTATAGAAAATTTAAAAGATTTAATCATATATCAAAGCCAAAATAATGAAAATATATCTGTTGAAGTTTTATATAATGAAGAAGATTTTTGGCTAACTCAAAAGTCAATGTCAAAATTATTCAATGTGGCAGAAAATAATATAACATATCATTTGCAAAATATTTTTAAAGTAGGAGAATTAGAGCAAGATTCAGTTACTCAAAAAATTAGAGTAACTGCTTCAGATGGAAAAAAATATAATACAAATTTTTACAGTTTAGATACAATCATAGCAGTTGGTTATAGGGTAAATTCAAAAGAAGCAACAGCTTTTAGAATTTGGGCAACAAACACTTTAAAAGAATATATAAAAAAAGGCTTTGTTGTTAATAGTGAAATGCTAAAAAATGGACCTAAATTTGGAAAAGATTATTTTGATGAATTATTAGCTAAAATAAAAGAAATAAGGGCAAGTGAAAGAAGATTTTATCAAAAAATAACTGATATATACAAAGAATGTAGTTTTGATTATGATAAAAATAGTGAAACTACACAAGAATTTTACAAAAATGTTCAAAACAAGTTACACTTTGCAATTACTGGAATGACAGCACCTGAAATAATTTATAATAGAGTTGATAGCCAAAAAGAGAATATGGGTCTAACAACTTGGAAAAATGCACCAGATGGAAAAATACTTGAAACAGATGTAACAATAGCTAAAAACTATCTTTCACAAGAAGAAATTACAGAGCTAAATAATTTAGTATCTATGTATCTTGACTATGCAGAAAGACAAGTAAAATTAGGAAAAATTATTTCAATGCAAGAATGGAAAGAAAAGTTAGAAGTATTTTTAAAAATCAACGAATATAACATTTTAAAAGATAATGGAAAAATAAAAAGAGAAATAGCAGATAAATTAGCTTTAGATGAATATAAAAAATATAGAGTTATACAAGATAAAAACTATATTTCAGACTTTGATAAGTTAATAACAGAAACAAAAAAATTTAATAAAATTTAAGTGATAAAGTACAATTTTCATTTTACAGTAAAAGATAAAACAGTAAGAAAAAATAAAAATAGGCTTAAAATAGATTAAAATTAATAAAGAAATAGCTTCAAGAAACTAAATAAAGATAATAAAAAATTCTAAGTATAAATTAAATACCTAGAATTTTTTTAGCTCTATTAATATCATCATTAGTAGCATCTTTAATACCATCTAAATCATATTTTAGACCTAATTTTTTCCACTTATATTCACCCATACTATGATAAGGCAATAATTCAACTTTTTGAACATTAGTAAGTGTACCTAAAAATGATTTTAATTCTAATAAATCAGATTCATCATCAGTATAACCAGGAATAAGAACTTGTCTAATCCATACAGGAATATTATTATCACTTAGATATCTAGCAAATTCTAATTCAAGTTTATTACTATGACCAACTAAACTTTTGCATTTTTCATCATTAATATGCTTTATATCAAGTAAAACTAAATCAGTTAAAGATAATACCTCTTTTATATCATCTGTTAAAGCGACCATTCCGGAAGAATCTATACAAGTATGTATATTTTCAGCTTTTAATTTCTTAAATAACTCAATTAAGAATTTTACTTGTAACAAAGGCTCTCCACCAGAAATTGTAACACCACCATTAGGGGTTATATAATTTTTATATTTCATTATTTTTTCAAAAATATCTGAAAGAGAACGATAAGCTCCACCATTCATATCCCAAGTGTCACGATTATGACAGTATTTACATTGAAGATGACAACCTTGTAAAAAAAGTACAAACCTAATTCCAGGACCATCAACAGCACCAAAGGATTCAACTGAATGAACTTTAGCAAAATATTTTATATCTTTTTTTTCTAAATTTATATTATTCACAATATACTCTCGCATAATAAACAAAAGTGACCTTCAAAAACTCTCAATATTCTTATTTATATAGCTTCGCTATTATTTTTGAGATTTTCTAAATACAGCCCCCAAATGCAAGTCGGCTAGAAAAATGTAGCAAAGCCACTTTTTATATGCGAAATTCTCCTTTCTTTATTTATAATATATAAAGTAAATAATTAATATAGTTTAATTATTACTTTGATTTATAAAAAGTGAATATTTCATAAAAATATCAAATTTTAATTATAAGAAAAACAATAGCTATTTAAAAGTAGAAAGTATCTTTTAATCTAATAGTATATACAAATTATTCTACATAAATAGTAAAAGAAATATTTAAAAGGAAACACCAAATCGTATATTCAAACTACTGAAACGATTTGGTGAAAACTTAAATATTAAATTCTTTCATGAATTGTTCTATTTATTACATCTAATTGTTGTTCTCTAGTTAATTTTGTAAAGTTTACAGCATATCCAGAAACTCTAATAGTTAATTGAGGATATTTTTCAGGATGTTCCATAGCATCAACTAATAAACTTCTATCAAAAACATTAACATTTATATGATGTCCAGTTTGTTTGAAATAACCATCTAGCATATTTACTAAGTTTGTTACTTTTGTTTCTTCATCTTTTCCTAGTGTTCCAGGAGTTATTGAGAAGGTATAAGATATACCATCTTCAGAAGAATCAAAAGGTAATTTAGCAATAGAGTTCATTACTGCTAAAGCCCCATTAGTATCTCTTCCATGTAATGGGTTTGCACCAGGACCAAATGGTTCACCTGCACGTCTTCCATCAGGAGTATTTCCAGTATTTTTACCATATACTACATTTGAAGTTATTGTTAAAATTGATAATGTATGTTTTGAATTTCTATAAGTTGGATATCTTCTTAATTTATTCATAAACATTTTAACTATTTTAACAGCAATTTCGTCAACTCTTTCATCATCATTACCGAATTTAGGGAAATCACCTTCTACTTCATAATCAGTAGCTAAACCAGTTTCATCTCTTATAACTTTAACTTTAGCATATTTAATTGCAGATAATGAATCAGCTACAACTGATAAACCAGCAATACCACATGCCATTGTTCTTAAAATATCTTTATCATGTAGAGCCATTTCAATTGCTTCATATGAATATTTATCATGCATATAATGAATTGCATTTAATGCTTTAATATATATTTTAGCCACATAATCCATCATTTGACTGAATTTTTCCATTACTTCATCATAATTTAAATATTCAGAAGTTATAGGTGCAAATTTTGGAGTGATTTGTTTTCCAGAAACTTCATCTTTACCACCATTTATAGCATATAATAAAGTTTTAGCTAAGTTTGCTCTTGCACCAAAGAATTGCATTTGTTTTCCAATTTTCATTGGAGAAACACAACAAGCAATTCCATAATCATCACCTAAAGTAATTCTCATTAAATCATCATTTTCATATTGAATTGAAGATGTCTTTATAGATAAATTTGTTGTATATCTTTTAAATCCATCAGGTAATCTTGTAGACCATAAAACAGTTAAATTTGGTTCAGGAGCTGGTCCAAGATTTTCTAAAGTATGAAGAACTCTAAAAGAGTTTTTAGTAACTAAAGTTCTTCCATCAAGTCCCATACCACCAATACTTTCAGTTACCCAAACAGGATCACCACTAAATAACTCGTTATATTCAGGAGTTCTCAAGAAACGAACAAGTCTTAATTTCATTACAAAATGGTCCATGATTTCTTGAACTTCTTCTTCAGTTATAGTTCCATTTTTCAAATCTCTTTCAAAATAAATATCTAAAAATGTTGAAGTTCTACCAATACTCATAGCAGCACCATTTTGGTCTTTAATAGCACCTAGATATCCAAAATATAACCATTGAACAGCTTCTTTACTGTTAGTTGCAGGTTTAGAGATATCAAATCCATATTTTAAAGCCATTTCTTTTAAAGCCATTAAAGCTCTAATTTGTTCATTAATTTCTTCTCTTTCACGAATTACTTCTTCTGTTAAACAATCAACATCTAAAATAGATAAATCATTTTTCTTTTCTTGAATTAAAACATCAATACCATAAAGAGCAACTCTTCTGTAATCTCCAATAATTCTTCCTCTACCATAACCGTCAGGAAGACCTGTAATTAAATGAGAACTTCTAGCAGCTCTGATATCAGGAGTATAAGCATCGAAAACTCCATCGTTATGAGTTTTTCTATACTTGTGGAATATTTCCTCAACTTCAGGATCAACCTTTCTATCATAAGCTTCACATGATTTTTCTACAATTCTAATACCACCAAAAGGCATAATAGCTCTTTTTAAAGGTGCATCAGTTTGAAGACCTACAATTTCTTCTAAATCTTTATTAATATATCCAGCTTCATGACTATTAACTGTTGATATTGTTTTTGTATCTATATCTAGAACTCCACCTTTAGCTTCTTTTTCTTTTTTGTAAAGTTCTAAAACCTCATCCCATAATTTTCTTGTTTTTTCAGTTGGATTTGCTAAGAAGTCAGAATTACCTTCATAAGGTGTATAATTGTGTTGAATGAAATCTCTAACATTTATTTCATCTTGCCAGTCACCTTTTTCAAATCCATTCCATTGATCAAATTTCATAATTTACCTCCTTTAAATTATATATATTATTATCATTTTTTACCGATAATATAATAACATAGTAGAAAAATATTATCAATAAAATAATACACTTAATTTTAGAAAAGTGATGTTGTATTTGCAACAAAATAGAAAAGGTTAACAAAAATTATAAAAATATGTAGAAATTAAAAATAAAAATATGATATAATATAAGACATAAGGAGAAATATTTGAGTAAAGGAGTGCGATTTTATGATGTATCCATATGTAAAATATTCCGATGAAACAGAAGTAATGTTTTCTAATATTTATATTGAAGATGATATAGAGTGTATTGACGTACACTTTGAAAGACCTAATGAGGACGGATTTGATTCTGTTAGAATACAATTACCAACTTATAAAGTAACTGTTTGGGAAGGAAATTATAGTGAAGAAGAAATAGAGTTTTTTAAACAAATTGTCCAAAATAGTGCAGATTTATTTTATAAATATGCAAAAGAGGGAGGTCTTAAAATTGCCTAGTATATTTGAATGTTATCGGATATAAAATATATTTTTGGTCAAATGAGAATGATGAACCTATTCATGTTCACATTTCAAAAGGAAAATTAACTCAAAATTCAACTAAAATTTGGTTAACAAAAGCAGGAGGATGTATTGTAGCTAATAATAAAAGTAAAATTTCAGAACACGAGTTAAACAAGTTACTAAGTATAATTTCAAAACATTATTTTTTAATTATTTCTAAATGGAAAGAGTATTATAGAATTATAAATATAAATGAAATTAAATTTTATTGTTAAGATTAATTGTTTTTGAAACTGAAAAAAATAGTTTTCAAGAGAAAAGCTCACCACAAATAAGAAAATTTTAGGGTGAGCTTTTTTTAGATTATGCAAATCTTTTTATAAACATTGAATAGTATCTAAAGTATTCAATTATTGCTGATGATAAGATGAATAATCTTTTAAATACTTATTCAGCCTCAGCAATTATTTTAGCAACTTTATAAATTAATCGTTGTTTATCAGCAGTACAACTTTTTATTAAATCATTAAATTCTTGTGTTAAGTAATTTTCAGAATCACTAGAAGCACCATTTAGAATATAACCTTCTGAAACATCTAATAAATTACATAATTGATGTAATCTCTTTAAATTTATATGAGAGCTACCTCTTTCAACTCTACTTAAGAATGCGATAGAAACATCTAATTTTTCAGATAACTCATCTTGAGTATAATTTTTAGCAAGTCTTGCTTGTTTTATTCTTTGACCTATGATTGAATAATCAAGTGCCATAATTAATCACCTTCCAACTTTCTAGTTTATTTTTACTATCTAAGTTATATAACAATAAGCCAGAAAAGTCAAGGAAAATAATAATAGATTATTTATTTTGAATTTTAAATTATTATAAGATGAATAGTAACGAATTGTAATGCATGATTTTTTCAAAAATATAAAGAAATTTTGTTTAACAACAATGCTAGAAAAAGTAAAAATCTACAAAAAAGAAGTTTAAATAGATAAAAAAACAGTTTAATAAATGTAGAAAAAGAGACAGTTTAAATATTCAAATTTTGATATTTTAACTGTCTCTAAAGTAAGATAAATCAATGGATATAGACACAAGAAAAAATTCTATGTTTTTATCCAGATTTAGTGATTTTTTCTAAAATAAATTTAGAAAATTGGATTGTGAGTGTTTTTCATTATAGAAATATTTTTTTCTTCTCCGCCTGCTATAGCTAGTCCGTTTGGTTGGAATTTTCATAGATTAGGATAGTTTGGAGGAATAACTTCAACCCCTTTTTTATCTATTGCTGTAAAAGGTTCATCCAAAATCCAAAGTGGTGCTTCAGAGATCCATAATCTCGCCAAGGCAATGCGCTTTTGCTGACCGGCTGAAAGTTGTGCAGCTGGCAAATCTTCACGTCCAAGTAAACCTACTGTTTCCAAGACATCCCATAAAATATCGGTGCCTTGTTGGCTTTGACTAATCTGCTGATAAAATTTTAAATTTTCCCATGCCGTTAATTCAGGCTTTACGCCAGAATGGTGACCGAGATAAAGTAGCTGATGATGGTATTCTTCGCGTTGTTTTGTAATTTCGTCTGAATTCCACCGCACTTTACCTTCTACAGGCTGTGCAAGACCAGCTAAAATCCGTAATAAACTTGTTTTGCCGATACCATTGTGCCCTTCAATTTGCACGAAATCACCGCTTTGAAATTGCAGTGAAAGATCAGTGAACAACACGCGATCGCCACGTTGGCACGCTAATTGTTCTAATTGAAGTTGATGAGCAGGAAACATAGTCTCAGCCTTAAAAATAAAATCTTGTGAAAAATCAGCGGGTATTCTACCACAAGGGGAAATTTTGACGAGATTTTAAGGGCTAAAAGGCATAACTATTTAGAAGTAGATCGGTGTGTTTATTGATTTAAAACAAATTAAGCTTTTCTAGTCTATTCATCGG
>USFW01000040.1 GCA_900553985.1 uncultured Clostridium sp. | reverse complement strand
TTGCTCATAAAATAATATATAATTTCATAAAAGGTAAAATCGATTTACACAAAAATATTTACATACTCCTGGATTGTCAAGACTGGTGTGTGAATTTTTTAGAAAACAATCCAGCAAAAACTATTGATATTTACAATACTTTTTATATTACAATGTACAATTTGATGTCGTATTATATGATATGCAATTAATTTACATATCATATAATACGACATTTGTTTTGTTATAAATTAAAAAGAGTATCAGAAAATTTATACATAATTTGAATTTTTTATTTCAATTCTACAACAGTAACTCCCATTTCACCTTCTCCAAAAGTCCCAAGCCTAAAACTCTTCACATGAGAATTAGTTTTCAAAAATTTATGAATACCATTTTTCAATTTTCCAGTACCTTTTCCGTGAATTATTCTAACAGTTTGAAGATTAGCAATAGCACAATCATCCAAAAACTTATCAACCACTAAAGTTGCTTCATCAACTGTTAATCCCAATACATTTATTTCAGTTCTTATATTCTTAGACTTAGATATATTTTTATAAGACACAGAAGAGGAAATAGACTTATTTTTTGTATTTTTATTAGAAGCCATTTTTTCAATTTTTTTCAAGTATTTTATATCAACAGTCATCTTCATACTACCAACTTGAACCTGAACTTGATTAGATTTAGAAGGAAAACTTAAAACAGTCCCTTCTGTACCTAAAGAAGATATAAAAACATCAAGATTAGGTTTTATATCGTTAATATCCAACTTATTTTTATCATTTTGAAAATCTTCAGCAAGCTGGTTAGAAATATTTATATCTTTAATTTTTTTATTTAAAGAATTTCGTAAGTTATCCAAAGATTTAGAATCAGATTTTGATGACATTTCTTTTATTATTTCATTAGCATCTTCTTTAGCTTCTAATAAAATATTTCTAGCTTTAATTTTTGCATTATTAATAATATTTTGTTCTTCTTGAAGCCTTGAAAGATTTTTTTCTTCTAATAATTTTCTAAGCTCAGAAGTTTTAGCAAGTTCTTCAGAAATTTGTAATTTTTCTTTTTCGATTTGTGCTTTATCATCATAAATTGATTTTAACAAAGTTTCAAAGTCAATATCTTTTTTAGACAACAAAGCTTGAGCATCACTAATAATTTCATCACTTAATCCAAGCTTACGACTAATTTCAAAAGCATTACTTTTCCCAGGAACACCTATTAATAACCTGTAAGTTGGGGATAGAGTAGAAACATCAAATTCAACAGATGCATTTTGAAATCCTTCTGTTGTTAAAGCATATTTTTTCAATTCTTGATAATGAGTAGTTGCAATTGTTAAAGCCCCTAATTTTTTAAAATTAGCTAAGATAGAAATAGCCAAATTAGCACCTTCTAAAGGATCTGTTCCAGAACCTAACTCATCAACTAAAATTAATGAATTAGAGTTAGCAGTATTTACTATATCTACAATATTAGTCATATGTGCAGAAAATGTACTCAAGGAATCTGCAATACTTTGGTCATCTCCAATATCAGCAAATATATTATCAAAAACAAAAATACTCGAATTTTCATCAGCAGGTATATTTAACCCGCAACAAGCCATACAAGTTAATAATCCAACAGTTTTTAAAGAAACAGTTTTACCACCAGTATTAGGACCTGTGATAAGTAGAGTAGAAAAATCCTTTCCTAAATTAACAGAAATAGGGACAACTTTACTTTTATCAATTAAAGGATGTCTTGCATTAATAAGAGAAATATATTTATCATCGTTTATTTTAGGTGTAATACAATTTAAAGATTTTGAATATTTAGCTTTGGCAAATATAAAATCTAAATGACCAATGATTTTAACATCATTTTCTAATTCTTTAACGTAAGGAAAAAATAATTTAGTTAAATTTTGCAAAATTTTTTCAATTTCAATTTCTTCTTCGGATCTTAATTGATTTAGTTCATTATTCATTTCAAAAATGACAATAGGTTCAATAAATAGAGTAGAACCAGCATTTGAAACATCATGAACAAAGCCTTTTACTTGTGACCTATATTCTTCTTTAATAGGAATTACAAACCTATCATTTCTAATAGTTATTAAATTTTCTTGAAGATATTTTGAAAAATTAGAAGAATGTATCATATTATTTAGTTTTGAACGAATATCTTGTACAATATGTCTTTTCCTTTTACGAATTTTATCTAATTCAGAGGAAGCCTTATCATCAATAGTATTTTCATCAATAATACAAGAAAATATTTTATCTTGTATACTCTTATTAGAATAAAGCTCTGAAAACAATATATTCAATTTTGGAAATTCATTTATATCTATAAAATCTTTATTAAAATACTCTTTTAAATTTTCAGCTAATTTAAAAATATTAGTTAAATCCAAAAGAGCCTTGGCAGATAAAGACATATAGCTTTCTAAAGATTTTAAATATATATTAATATCAGAAATATCATAAAAAGAAGGAGTAGAATTTCTATAAACTAAATTAACAGCTTCTTCAGTTTCAGAAAGCATATTTTTTACTAAATTTTTATCATTACTTACATGTAAGTTTAATGCCAACTCTTTTCCAACATATGTAGAACAAAATGTTGATAATATTTCTAGAATTTTATTAAATTCTAATTTGTTTAAATAGTTAATATTCATAATTAGTCTCCTTGCATAATATATTTAGGGTTTAATGATTTTGATGATTTTGGGGTCGGAGTGATTTTTCTCTCCGACCCCAAAATCATCAAAAAATTAATTTTCTTGTTTCTTTTTTTCCTTAGGTATAACAATATTTTCAGGTTTTTTATTAGTGTCTTTAGGCTTTCCAGGATTAATATGTTCATAAACTGGAGATATATTTAAATTAGAATCATCACCAGATACAATTTCTAAATCTTTATTATCACTCATTATTATAAACCTCCTCTTACTACAAATAAATAAACAAATATTGATTGATATATTCATTTTTTAAATTTTTTATTATTTATAATAGTTATTTTTTTAATCTTAACATATATAAAAATAAGATACAAGTATTTTATTGAAATTTCATTGACATATCAGCATTTTTTTGACATAATATATAAGAGAAAAAACAAAAGTAGGAGATAAAATGGAAGTTGAGAAAATGAAAGCAATTATTGAAGCAATACTTTTTTCAGCAGGAAGAGTTGTGAAAATAAATGAATTAATATTAGTACTAGAAAAGAACGAAGAAGAAATCCAAAATATAATAGAAAATATGCAAGAAGATTACAAAAAAGATAATCGTGGTATTGAAATAATAAAAATCGAAGATGGATATCAATTAGCTACCAAAAAAGAATTATATGATTACATATATCCAATTTTAGATAAAAGAACGAAACCAAATTTATCAAATGCAGCATTAGAAACACTTGCAATTATTGCATATAATCCTAAGATTACAAGAGCTGAAATAGAAGCTATTAGAGGTGTTTCTGCTGATGCGTGTGTATATAAACTTTTAGAATACGGTTTAGTAGAAGAGGCAGGAAAAGTTGATTTACCTGGAAAACCTATGTCATATAAAACTACAAATGAATTTTTAAGAATGTTTGGATATACATCACTAAATGATTTACCTGAGTTACCTAGATATAAATTAGATGAAAATCAACAAATTGTAATAGATGATTTAAGTGATGAAAAATATCAAGAAGAAGTAAAAAATATGAATGAAGATGGCAATAAGGAAAATGGTAAAAATGATTCAAGAGAAGAAATTGAAGAATATAAAAGAGGTGAGCCAATGCCCGGAGAGGGTGGAGGAAAATAAAAAATTTGTCTTATATTAAAATAAATACTTAATATAAGATAAGAATAAAATAATTTTAAATTAAATAGTAAATATATGAATAATGTGTAGATTAATTTAATTTAAAAATAATATATTAAGATAGATGATAAATATATCAAGAAATAATCATTTATTTACAGAGATAGGAGAGATAAGTATGGGAAAAAATAAAGAATTTGTTCAAGATATAACTAATATAGATGAAGACTTTGCACAATGGTATACAGATATTGTGTTAAAAGCAGAACTTGCTGATTATACTTCAGTAAAAGGATTCATAGCAATAAGACCTTATGGATATGAAATATGGGAAAACATTCAAAAATATGCAGATAATAAGTTTAAAGAATATGGTGTAAAAAATATTTCAATGCCTGTATTAATTCCAGAAAGTTTATTAAATAAAGAAAAAGACCATGTTGAAGGGTTTGCACCAGAAGTTGCTTGGGTAACTATGGGTGGAGGAGAAAACTTAGAGGAAAGATTATGTGTTAGACCTACTTCTGAAACAATATTTTCAACCATGTATTCAAAATGGTTAAGCTCATGGAGAGATTTACCATATTTATATAATCAATGGTGTAATGTATTAAGATGGGAAAAAGAAACAAGACCATTCTTGCGCTCAAGAGAATTTTTATGGCAAGAAGGTCATACAATTCATGAAACAGAAGAAGAAGCTAAAAAATTCACTTTAGATATGCTAGATGTATATGCAGATGTTATTGAAAATTTATTAGCAATACCAGTATTAAAAGGACAAAAGACTAAAAAAGAACAATTTGCAGGAGCAGAAGCAACATATACTGTTGAAACATTAATGCATGATGGTAGAGCACTACAAGGAGGAACATCACATTACTTTGGACAAAACTTTACAAAGGCATTTGATGTTAAATTCCAAAATAAAGATGGAGAGCAAGAATATGCATATCAAACATCTTGGGGAATAAGCACAAGATTAATAGGAGCAGTAATAATGGCTCATGGAGATAATCGTGGATTAAAATTACCACCAAAAGTTGCTCCAATTCAAGTAGTAATAGTTCCTATCGCACAGCAAAAAGAGAATGTTCTAGAAGAAAATAAAAAATTAAATGAAAAATTAAGTAAAAAATTCAGAACAAAATTAGATGATAGAGATAATTACTCAGTAGGATACAAATTTAATGACTGGGAAATGAGAGGAGTACCAGTAAGACTTGAAATGGGACCAAGAGATATAGAAAATGAGCAAGTTACATTAGTAAGAAGAGATACTCAAGAAAAAATGATAGTAAAAATTAATGAAGTAGAAGAAAAAATAAGTGAATTATTAGAAGATATACAAAAATCTATGTATGAAGCTTGCAAACAAAGATTAAAAGAAAAAACAACAATAGCTTTAAATATGGAAGAATTAAAGAAAAATTTAGATGAAAATCAAGGCTATGTAAAAACAATGTGGTGTGGAAATCAAGAATGTGAAGATAAGGTAAAAGAACTAACAGGAGCACCATCAAGATGTATGCCATTTGAACAAGAGCATTTATCAGATAAATGTGTATGCTGTGGAAAAGAAGCTAAACATATGGTAGTTTGGGGAAGACAATACTAAGATAAAGGAGAGAAGAACATATGAAAAAGAAAGTTATTATAGGAGTAGTAATTGCATTAATAGTAATAGCAATTATTTTAGGAGTAGTGTTTATGGTTACTAAAACACCAAAAACAAATTTACCACAAATAGAAAAGGCAGAAGATTTAAGTACATTAATTAATGAAATATATAAAGGAAAAGAAGAAAATTTGCCTAGATTAAATACGCAAATAGTAGATGTTAATGATTCAAATGCAATAAAATATACAACAGGATTAGATAATGGAAATGACTTGCAATTTGTTGCTGTATCTGAACCTATGATGAGTTCACAAGCGTATTCACTTGTACTTGCAAAAGTAAAAGATGGAGTAGATGCAAGTAATATTGCTAAAACAATGTCAGAACAAATTGATACAAGAAAATGGATATGTGTATCAGCTGAAAAACTTTATGCAACAAATAGTGGAGATGTGGTATGTTTAGTAATGTCTAATGAAGAATGGGCTAAACCAGTATATGACGGATTTAAGGAATTAGCAGGACAGGTAGGAGAAGAATATACAAAAACAGAAGAGCTTCCTGAACTACCAGAAGAATTATAGAAAAAAGAAAAAATTTTTCTTATAGATATTATAGATAAATAAAATTTAAATCTGATAATTGAATATAAAGTGTAAGAAAATTAATAAAAATAAGCAAAAAGAAGAGCTATTTCTAGAATATAAAAATATATTTTCTATTCTAGGATAGCTCTTTAACTATAATATTAGTAACAATTTCTTTTATAAATGATAAAAGATTAATTATAAAAATAACAAGGGGGATTTTATGGTATTTTCAAGTATAACATTTCTGTTTTATTTTTTACCAATAGTATTAGCATTATATTATTTAGTACCAAATAAATTTAAAAACTTAATATTATTAATTTCTTCATTTATATTTTATTTTTATGGAGAACCAAAATATGTATTATTAATGGCCTTTTCTATTATTTCTACATATATTTGTGGAATATTAGTAGATAAATATCGAGGAACAAAAACTGCAAAACTATTTTTAATATTAGAAATTATAATTAGTATAGGACTATTAATATATTTCAAATATGCAGATTTTATTATTAAGAATATTAATTTATGGCTATCACAAAAAATAGATTTAATAAATGTTTTATTACCAATAGGAATTTCTTTTTATACCTTTCAAATGATAAGTTATGTAGTAGATATTTATAGAGGAGAAGTAAAGGTACAAAAAAATATTTTAAAACTAGCAACATATGTATCTTTATTTCCTCAACTAATTGCAGGACCAATTGTAAGATATAGTACTATTGAAAAGCAATTAGAAAATAGGGAATATAGTATTAATAAATTTAGTTTGGGAGTAAGAAGGTTTGTTATTGGACTAGGTAAAAAAGTTTTGATAGCAAATGTAATAGGAACATTAGTTAATACTTTTTTTATTAGTGAAGATAAAAGTATATTATTTTATTGGTTATATGCAATAGGCGTAATGTTACAAATATACTTTGACTTTTCAGGATATTCAGATATGGCAATAGGATTAGGCAAGATGTTTGGATTTGACTTTTTAGAGAATTTTAATTATCCATATATAGCAACAAGTATTACCGATTTTTGGAGAAGATGGCATATATCATTAAGTAGTTGGTTTAGAGATTATGTATATATACCATTAGGTGGAAATAGAGTAAGTAAAATAAAATGGATTCGAAATATTATGGTAGTCTGGATACTAACAGGACTATGGCATGGTGCTGAATGGAACTTCATTATATGGGGAATATATTTTGGAATATTATTAATCATAGAAAAATTATTTTTATTAAAGAAAACAGAAAAAATACCTGAATTTTTAAAAGTAATATATACATTATTTCTTGTAATGATTAGTTTTATTATATTTAATGGAAATGAAATAATAGAAAATATAAAAGGGTTGTTTGGAATTGGAAATATATCAGTTATTTCAAAAGAAAGTATATATTACTTAAAAAGTTATTTTATTGTAATTTTAATAGGAATAATAGGAGCAACACCTATTATGAAAAATATAGTGAAAAAAGAAAAAATAAAGAAAATTACAAATATATTAGAACCAATTTATTTATTTAGTATACTACTTTTATCTACAAGTTATATAATAGATGGTTCATTTAATCCATTTCTATATTTTAGATTTTAGATAAATGGAGGTGCAATAATGAAAGATAATAAAAAAGATATAATAATTTCAATAGGATTTGTAATGATATTAATTATAGTCTTTATAGCAAATATAATTAAGAAAGATGAAGAAATATCTATTTCAGAAAGACGAAAATTAGAACAATTCCCAGTAATTACAGCAAAAGAAATATTTAATGGAAATGTATCAAAAAAACTTGAAAAATATGCAACAGACCAATTTGTAAAAAGAGATGATTTAAGAAAACTAAAAACATTTTTTAACTTTGAAATATATAGACAAAAAGATAACAATAAATTAGTTGTAGAAGATGATATGATATATAAAATCGACTATCCACTAAATAAGGAAGCAATACAGAAAACATCAAAAAAATTAGGAGAAATTGAAGATAAATATTTAAAAGATACGAATATTTATTACTCTATAATTCCAGATAAAAGCTATTTTTTAGATGATAGCTATCTAAAAATGGATTATCAAGAAATGCAAAAAATTATTGACAGTAATTTAAAAAATGCTCAATATATAGATATATTTAAAGAATTATCAAAAGAAGATTATTATAAAACAGATATACATTGGAAGCAAGAAAATCTAAAAAAAGTAGTAAATAAAATAGAAAATGAAATGAAATTAAAAGATACCTCAAAAATAAAATATGAGGAAAAAGAAATAGGAGAATTTTATGGCTCACTTTATGGACAACTTGGATATGAAATAGAAGCAGATAAAATTAAATATTTAACTAATGATACGATAGAAAAATGCACAACATATAATTATGAAATAAAAGAAAACGGAAAAGTATATGACTTAGAAAAGTATAAAAACTCCAAAGATAAATATGATATTTATTTATCTGGTCCAACATCATTAATAAATATAGAAAATCCAAGTGCTAGCAATGATAAAGAATTGCTGCTTTTTAGAGATTCTTTTGGAAGTAGTATAGCACATTTATTAATACAAAATTATAGGAAAATCACTTTAATTGATTTAAGATATATAAATAGTGAGTTATTAACTGAATATATAGAATTTAATAACCAAGATGTACTTTTTTTGTATAGTGGGGTAGTGTTAAATCAAAATATATTAAAATAATTTTTATTTCTAAATTATCTTCAAGTCGATTAGTTTTTTGTATTTATTCCTATAAAATATTATAATTTTTAAACCACTATAAAATAATAATTGTAGGGCAAATTAGATGACTAATTCCGAGCTTATTCTAAAATTGATTGAAATGCTTTTGATTGAAAGAGATGAAAACAATCAGCTTCAATCTAAATTAGAAGAAAACAAAAAAAGTGAAGGCTAGAAAAGTCATTACATAGCCGAAATAGGAAAGTATTTGAGGGTACTTTCCTATTATTTTAAATATAAGAAAGGTAGCGAAGCTACACTAGTAAAGCTATCGCGGGTCCTTTTAAAGGTCACTTTTACTTGTTGTATACAGAAAAATCTTATATAGGGTCAAGATAAAAGATGATTTTTCCTATACAATAAAAAAAGTATGTGTATTGAGGTACACATACAAGCAAACAAATGACACAATTCCGAGCTAAAGTGCATTGTTTAATGTAACTATATAATAACATCTTTTTTTTTATTTGTCAAACAAGATTAAAAATTTTTTATAAATAAGTTTTTAAAAAACATTATACAAGTTATTATATATAGTCTTTTTTAATTTTGAAATATAAAGTAAAACTAAATCCAATATTAAAATTCACAATTTTTAGGTGTTCTAGGGAAAGGAATAACATCACGAATATTTTGCATACCAGTTAAGTACATGATAGCTCTTTCAAATCCTAATCCAAAACCTGCATGGTTACAACTACCAAATTTACGCAAGTCTAAATACCATTCATATGAATCAACATCCATATTTAATTCTTTCATTCTATTCAATAATTTATCATAATTTTCTTCCCTTTGACTACCACCAATAATTTCTCCAATACCAGGAACAAGTAAATCAGCAGCAGCAACAGTTTTTCCGTCAGGATTTTCTTTCATATAGAAAGCTTTGATATCTTTTGGATAATCTGTAACAAATACAGGCTTTTTATATATTTGCTCACATAAATATCTTTCATGTTCTGTTTGTAAATCAACACCCCAACTAACTTTATATTCAAATTTATCATTTGCTTTTTCTAATTCTTTTACAGCATCAGTATATGAAAGCCTAACAAAATCAGAATTAATTACATTATTCAATCTATCTAATAATCCTTTATCAACAAATTGATTAAAGAAAGCCATTTCCTCAGGGCAATGTTCTAAAACATAAGAAAAAGTATATTTAATCATTTCTTCTGCTAAATCCATATTATCACTTAAATCAGCAAAACAAATTTCAGGTTCAACCATCCAAAACTCAGCAGCATGTTTAACAGTATTAGAATTTTCAGCTCTGAAAGTAGGTCCAAAAGTGTAGATATTTCTAAATGCAGTAGCATATGTTTCACCATTTAGCTGACCACTAACTGTTAAATGTGCAGGTTTTCCAAAGAAATCTTTAGAAAAATCAACTTCTCCATTTTCTAATTTAGGAATATTTGTTAAATCAAAAGAGTTAACATTAAACATTTCTCCAGCACCTTCTGCATCACTTGAAGTAAGAAGAGGAGTGTTTACATATACAAAGTTTTTCTCTTGGAAAAATTTATGTATGCTATATGCAAAAACACTTCTAACTCTGAAGACAGCATTGAAAGTATTAGTTCTTGGTCTTAGATGAGAAATAGTTCTTAAATATTCAAAAGAATGTCTTTTCTTTTGAAGTGGATAACTTAAATCACAAAAATTTAAAACTTCTATTTTAGTTGCTTGAATTTCAAAGGGTTGTTTAGCGTTTTCAGTAATTACTAAAGTTCCAGTAACTTTTATTGAAGAACTAATAGAAAGCTTACTAATATCAGCAAAGTTATCTAATTTATTACTAAATACAATTTGAACATTTTTAAAGAAAGAACCATCATTTAATTCTATAAAACCAAATGTTTTTGAATCACGAATAGTTCTAATCCAACCTTCTAAAGTAACTTCCTTTTCAGAATAAGTTGATGTATTTTTATATAAATCTCTAATTGTTAATTTACCCATAATGTACCTCCAAAAATTTTAATAAAAAAATTATACATTAAAATAGTAGAAATTGCAAGGGAAAAATGATATGTATGCTAGATATTGGTTACTATATAATAGTTTTTGCAAATTAGCCGCTTAAAATAGTTGATAATTATGATTTTTTTGAATTTTGACTACTTATTTCATTCAGAAAGAATTGGTAAGGCTTTCTAATGAGCCTCTCTCACTCAGACCCTTT
>USFW01000039.1 GCA_900553985.1 uncultured Clostridium sp. | reverse complement strand
GCCCATTAAAGTGGTACGCGAGCTGGGTTCAGAACGTCGTGAGACAGTTCGGTCCTTATCTGTCGCAGGCGCAGGATATTTGAGGGGAGTTGACCTTAGTACGAGAGGACCAGGTTGAACTTACCAATGGTGCACCAGTTGTCATACCAATGGCACAGCTGGGTAGCTAAGTAGGGAAGGGATAAACGCTGAAAGCATCTAAGTGTGAAGCCCACCCCAAGATAAGATATCCCATACCGTAAGGTAGTAAGATTCCATAAAGACTATATGGTGATAGGTTGGAGGTGTAAGTGCAGTAATGTATTAAGCTGACCAATACTAATAAATCGAGGGCTTAACCACAAAAAAATAAAAAGAAGTCATCGAAACTAAAACAAAGTTTTTCATCTATGTATTTTTGAGTGTGCTATGCATACTATAATTTTCTAGTGACGATGACATTTAGGGTAATACCTGTTCCCATTCCGAACACAGAAGTCAAGCCTAAATGTGCCGAAAATACTTGTGGGTTACCCTGCTGGGAAGATAGGTTGTTGCTAGATTTTTTTTTGTTATATAAAGAAATAATAGACTAGAGAACAATAATAAATTGTTTTGTAGCCTATTATTTTTGATTTTTTTTAAATAATATGTTAAAATATATTTATGTATTAAGATGTATATAATATAAACTATAATTGATAAGCTAAAAATAATGTTAATGATAAGTATTAAGAAATACGGAGGAAATAATATGAGAAATATTGAATATGCATATAAAATATTGGGAATAAATCCAATGTCTATTGAAAGAAATGCTGATGGAAAAAGAAGAACAGAAGAAGAAAAATTAATATTTTTAAGGGAAAGAAAAGAACATAGAATACATGTATTAGAAAATAAAATGCAACTATCAGGAATATCAGATGAAGTCATTCAGAAATATAACGAAGAAATAGTAACAATAGAAAAGGCATACAATGAATTGATAAATGATATACAAATAGGTACTATAGGTTATTCAAATGAAAAACATGATAGATTTGAAGCTATATATAATAAAATAAATGGAATACCTGAAGATGCATATTCTGTTTTTGGAATAGCAAGAGATATATGTGAAAAAAGAGATTGTGAAGGAAATTGTATTGAATTAGATGAAGCAATAAAGAAAAGATTAGAAGGGTTGATGGAATTAGCTGATAAAACAAAAACTTTAGACTTTAGAGAAAAACAAAAAAATCAGTTAAGAAAAAAACAAATAAGAGATGCATATGAATTAATAAAAAACTCTTCAAAGAGAAAAGAATATAATAAAAGCTTAGATGTGCAAAAAGAAAAAAGAAAAGAAAATTTATTAAGAAGCAAATATCAAGCTAAAACATATGAAAAATTTAGTGGTCAAATTAAACATAAAAAATGTGAAAACATGATAAGACATAAATATTACAAACAAGATTATTCTTCAATTGTATTAACGCAAACGGGGCTAATAGCATATAAGGATTTACAAGGAATAAATAAATTAGATGAGTATGAAATTGAAAGAGTTATTGATGGAGAAAAATATATAGATAAAATATATATAAATTTATCAATTTTTGATTTAAGTATTGACAAAAATACAAGAAGACCAATAGTAAATCCAGAATATTATAACTATATAGTTAATGAGTTATTATCAGAAGAAAATATATTTAAAGCCAAAAAATATAATTATGATTATATAGGAAAAGTTATAAAAGATAGAGATGGAAAATATCAAACAGTTTTAGATAGAGAAGAGGCAACAATTGCAAAGGAATTTTGTAAAGAAAAAAACAATCATGAAAATGCAGAAGAAATTGAAGGAATAGGTGATAGATAAATGTCAAATAAAGTAACATGGAAAGCTGGAACTTTCATATATCCAATACCAGCTGTAATGGTAAGTTGTGGTACTATGGAAGAATCTAATATAATAACAGTAGCTTGGACTGGAATAATAAATACAAATCCAGCGATGGTATATATATCAGTTAGACCATCACGATATTCATATAAGTTAATAAAGGAACAAGGAGAATTTGTAATTAATTTAACTACTAAAGAACTAGCAAAGGCGACTGATTGGTGTGGCGTAAGAACAGGTGCAAAATTTGACAAATTTAAAGAAATGAATTTACATAAAGAAAAAGCAAATTTTGTTAACTGTCCTATGATAAAAGAAAGTCCTGTTTCAGTAGAATGTAAAGTAAAAGAAATAAAAGAAATGGGTTCACATCATATGTTTATTGCAGAAGTAATAGCAATAAATGCAGATAAAAAATACATTAATGAAAAAGGAGCTTTTGACATCTCAAAATGTGATTTAATAGCATATTCAAATGGAGGATATTATCAATTAGGAAAAAAGATAGGAAAATTTGGCTTTTCTGTACAAAAAAAGAAAAAGAAAAGGTAAAAATTGCAATATTATTATTGACATAAGTAAAAAAAAATGATAAAATAGTTGAGCATATGTATATTACGGACATATGCTCACATCGTTTAAAAAGTAATGTAAAATTCGGAGGTGTATATAAAATGGCAGCAAAAGGTCCAAGAGAAAATATAACATTAGAATGTACAGAATGTAAAAGAAGAAATTATGTAACTTCTAAAAATAAAAGAAACAATACAGACAGATTAGAATTAGTTAAGTATTGTAAATTCTGTAAGAAACGTACAACACATAAAGAAACAAAATAGTAAGAGCTATTTTAAGGAGGAAATAAAATGGCTAAAAAAGATACAAAGTCTAATAAGAAAGAAATAAAAAAAGAAAACAAAAATAAAAAAAGCTTTTTTAAAGGATTAAAGGCTGAATTAAAAAAAGTAAATTGGCCAACTCCAAAGCAATTAGTGAATAATACAGTAGCAGTTATTACTATTGTTTTAATTACAGCTTTAATAGTTTTTGTATTAGATTTTACATTTGAAGCAATCAATAAAAATGGAATAGATAAAATAAAAGAATCTGTTCACTCTTTAAACGCTTCAGAAAATACAACTAATGAAACAAATACAGAAAATGCTGATTCAACAAATGAAGCACAATCTAATGAAAACAATTCAGAAAGCAATACAACAAATAATGTAGAAGAAACAAATACAGCAAATAATACAGAAAATACTGCTGAATAAATTAATTTAGAGGAGGCTTAACTATGTCTCAAAAAGATTATGACATGGTACCTAGATGGTATGTAGTACATACATATTCAGGATATGAGAATAAAGTAAAAAAAGACCTTGAAAACACTATAAAAAATAGAGAACTAGAAGAATACTTCTTTGATATAATTGTTCCAATGGAAGAGCAAATAGAAATCAAAGAAGGAAAAAGAAAAGTAAATCTAAAAAAAGTTTTTCCAGGTTATGTATTAATAAAAATGATTGTAACAGAACAATCTTGGTATATCGTAAGAAATACAAGAGGTGTTACAGGGTTTGTTGGTTCAGGTACAGATCCAATACCTTTAACAGAAGAAGAAATTAAAAGTATGGGATTTGAAGATGTTTCTGTAAATGTAGATTATGAAGTAAATGAACAAGTTCAAATAATGAATGGAGCATTTGAAGGATTTGTAGGAACAGTTCAAGAAATTAACAAAGAAAAACATAAAGTTAAAGTACTTGTTTCAATGTTTGGTAGAGAAACACCAGTTGAATTAGAATTTTCACAAGTACAAAAAATAAAATAATTAATTAGGAATTAAAAGAAGGGAAGACCTTTCAAAGAATAAGAAGGAGGTGCCATTAAAATGGCAGAAAAAGAAATTACTAATATTATTAAATTACAAATAGAAGCAGGAAAAGCAACTCCAGCTCCACCAGTAGGACCAGCTTTAGGTTCAAGTGGTGTTAATATTATGCAATTCGTAAAAGAATTCAATGATAGAACAGCAAATCAACCTGGAATGATTATACCAGTAGTTATAACAGTATACAAAGATAAAACTTTTGAATTTATAACAAAAGTTCCACCAGTTGCTGTATTAATAAAAAAAGCTATCAATATTCAAAAAGGTTCAGGAAAACCTAATAGAGATAAAGTTGCAAAAATAACTAAAGCTCAAGTAAAAGAAATAGCTGAACAAAAAATGCCAGATTTAAATGCTGCTTCAATCGAAACAGCTATGAGCATGGTTGAAGGTACTGCTAGATCAATGGGGGTAGTAGTTACAGAATAAGATAAATATTAAATATTTATATAAAATTATATTATGTGGGAGAGCGAAGCTCGTTAGAACCAAAGGAGGAAAAAAATGAAAATGACAAAAAGATATGCAGAAAGTGCAAAATTAGTTGACAAAACTAAATTATATGATGTTAAAGAAGCATTAGACATCATGGAAAAAATGCCAAAAACAAAATTTGATCAAACAGTTGAATTACATGTTAAATTAGGTGTAGATTCAAAACATGCTGATCAACAAGTTAGAGGAACAGTTGTATTACCAAACGGAACAGGTAAAACACAAAAAGTTTTAGTATTTGCTAAAGGACCAAAAGCAGAAGAAGCAGAAAAAGCAGGAGCTGATTATGTTGGTGCTGAAGAATTAATACCAAAAATTCAAAATGATAACTGGTTTGATTATGATGTAGTAGTAGCAACACCAGACATGATGGGTGTAGTAGGTAGATTAGGTAAAGTATTAGGACCAAAAGGATTAATGCCAAACCCTAAATCAGGAACAGTTACAATGGATGTAACAAAAGCTATTAATGAAATTAAATCTGGTAAAGTAGAATATAGATTAGACAAAACTAATATTATTCACTTAGGATTTGGAAAATTATCATTTGGAGCTGATAAATTAGCAGAAAACTATGATACAATAATGAATGCTATCATAAAAGCTAAACCAGCAGCTGCTAAAGGTCAATATATAAAAAGTGTAGCAATAGCTACAACAATGGGACCAAGCTTATTTATAGACCAAAAATAATAAATAAAATATATATTAGCCAAAGACAGTAGGCAAAAAGAAGTCCTACCGAGGTAAAATATAAATAGTGTAATATTGCGCACTCTTTGTATCCTCGGAAGGATATAAAGAGTGTTATTTATTTACAGAAATGTAAATTGATAAATATTTATAAGAAAAGTAGCGAAGCTACATAAGAAAAGCTATCGCGGGTCTTTTTAAATGTAACTTTTACTTGTTGGATACGGAAAAATCCTATATAGGGTCAAGATAAAAGATGATTTTTCCTATACAATAAAAAATAAAGGTATCTAAAATTTATAGGAGGTGAAATAAATGGCAAGCGAAAAAATACTAAATCAAAAGAAAGAAGAAGTAAAAAAATTAGCAGAACAAATGAAAGAAGCTAAATTAATACTTTTAGTAGATTACAGAGGAATTAATGTAACTGATGTAACAGAATTAAGAACAGATTTAAGAAAAGTAAACTCAAAATATGCAGTTATAAAAAATAATATAACAAGAAGAGCATTAGCAGAATGTGGATTAGAAGGTTTAGAAGAACAATTAGAAGGTCCAACAGCTGTCATAATGAGTGATGAAGATTATTTAGAACCATCAAAAATAATATATAATTTTAGTAAAAATAATGATTATTACAAAATTAAAGGTGGAGTAATTGAAGGTAAAGTAATGTCAGCTGAAGAAATCATAACTTTAGCAAAATTACCATCAAGAGAAACATTATTATCAATGCTTGCTGGAGCTTTACTTGGAAATATTTCAAAAGTTGCAGTTGCACTTGATCAAGTAAGAATCCAAAAAGAATCTGGAGCAGAAGCACCAGCAGAAGCTTAATTAGAAATATTCTAATTTTAAGTTAATTAAAAAATTATAAAGAAAAAATAAAAGAGTAGTGAACTTAAATCACTAAAAAATAAATTTAGGAGGATTTTAAAATGGAAAAAATAGAAAAATTAATTGAAGAAATAGACAACTTAACAGTTGTTGAATTAGCTGACTTAGTAAAAGCTATCGAAGAAAAATACGGAGTATCTGCAGTAGCAGCAGCTGCACCAGCAGCTGGAGCAGTAGCTGGAGGAGCTGCTGAAGAAAAATCTTCATTTGATGTTGTTTTAGCATCAGCTGGAGACCAAAAAATAAAAGTTATCAAAGTTGTTAGAGATGCAACAGGATTAGGATTAAAAGAAGCTAAAGAATTAGTTGACGGAGCTCCAAAAACAGTTAAAGAAGGAGTTTCTAAAGAAGAAGCTGAAGAATTAAAAGCTAAATTCTCAGAAGTTGGAGCTGTTATCGAATTAAAATAATTAAATAAATAGCTAAAAGGGCTGTCCTAGAAATATTTTATATATTCTGGGATTAGTCCTTTTTATAATAAAGTAAGAATTACTATATAATATTTTTTATAGTAGAGTAGCTGAAAACAGTTGATAATTATGATTTTTTTGCTTTTGACGTTCGCCTGGAATGAAGATTAGAATTGGTTAGGCTTTCTAATGAGGAATGCTCACGGTACTTGAAGTATGAAAGGGTCTGAGTGAGAGAGGCTCATTAGGAAGCCTTACCAATTCTTTCTGAATGAAATAAGTAGTCAAAAGCAAAAAAATCATAATTATCAACTATTTTCAGCGGTTAATTTGTAAAATCTATTATATAGTAACAAGTAAGTACATAAATAATTACAAAAGTATGGAAAAAAATAAAATAATAATATATAATAAAGCTACCAAAAATAAATTAATATGGAGGTGAATAAAATGAAATATATAGGAATAGTAGTAGCAATGGATGAAGAGAGACAAGAAATACTAGAAGAAATGAAAGATACAAGAGTAAAACAAATATACAATTTGAGATTTATAATAGGAACAATAGGAACACAGAAATGTGTACTAATAAAAAGTGGAGTAGGAAAAGTAAATGCAGCTAGAACAACACAAGTATTAATTAATAACTTTGATATTTCATTTGTTATAAATGTTGGAGCAGCAGGAGCGATAAATGCATTATTAAATATAGGAGATGTTGTTATTGCAAAAAATGTGGTACAACATGATTTTGACATAACAGCATTTGGACATAGTAAGGGATATATCACAGGAATTGGGAATATGATAGAATGTGATATAGGACTAGTATCAGCTTTTGAAAATATGATTAAAGAATTACCAGAAAAAAATTATAATATAAAAATGGGAATAGTAGCTTCAGGAGATATTTTTTGTACAGAAATTGAAATGAAAAATAAAATCAATGCAAAATTCAATGCAGATGTAGTAGACATGGAATGTGCAGCAGTAGCACAAGTATGTTATTTAGATGATATACCATTTATAAGTGTGAGATGTATATCAGATATTCCAGATGGAAAAAATGAAAATACATTTGATGAGAATTTAAAATTAGCATCAAAAAGATGTGCAAAAATTGTATACGAATTTTGTAAATAAAAGATTATAAAAATTATATTAGAAAATATATAATATTCAACTAATTTAAGATTTGTAGAGTAAGCAAAATAAAGGTCTAAATAAAAATATAAGATTTATTAATAAATTAAATTTTATTAATGCGAAATTAAAAGTAAAGTATAAATACATTTAAGGATAGAATTATTTATTCAAAAGATAATATAAATTCATAATAGATACAACAGTATAATTTAAAATGTTTTAGGATATAATTTTATTAATATAAATCTGATTTCAAAATTTATATTTATAGGATAGGATTAAATTAATTCTTAGATATAATTTAATTAATTTTAATTTAATTATAAATTTCAAGGTTTATAGATAAAGCCTTTAAAAATCTAAATAAATTATACAAGGAGAAAAAAATGGAAAGAAAAATAAGAGTAGCTCAATATGGAGCTGGAAAAATGAGTATATATACAATGAGATATGTATATGAAAAAGGTGGAGAAATAGTTGCAGCAATAGATATAAATCCAAATGTCATAGGAAAAGACATTGGAGAAGTAATGGGAACAGAAAACAAAGGAGTAAAAGTTGAAACAGTAGAAAATGCAGAAAAAGTCTTAAAAGAAACACATCCAGATATTGTTATAGTTACAACAATGAGTTTAATAAAAGATGTTGAAGATGCACTAACTCTATGTGCAAAATTAGGTATAAATGCAATAACAACTTGTGAAGAAGCATTTTTTCCAGCAAACTCTAATCCACAAATAACAAATAAATTAGATGAAATAGCTAAAACAACAAATTGTACAATAACAGGAAGTGGATATCAAGATATATATTGGGGACAATTAATATCAAGTATAGCAGGTTCTACACATAAAATTACAAAAATAAAAGGAAGTTCTAGTTACAATGTAGAAGACTATGGAATTGCATTAGCACAAGCACATGGTTCAGGTCTTTCATTAGAAGAATTTGACGAACAAGTAGCAGCTTTAGACAGAATTTCTGATGAAGAAAGAAATGAAATGATAAATAAAGGGGAATATTTACCATCATATATGTGGAATGTAAATGGTTGGTTATGTGCTAAATTAGGATTAACAGTAAAATCACAAACACAAAAAACAGTTCCACAAACTTATGATAAAGATATAAAATCTGATACATTAGGAATGGTGGTTAAAGCAGGAACAGCAACAGGAATGAGTGCAGTAGTTACTACTGAAACAGAAGAAGGAATAACTTTAGAAACTCAATGTATAGGAAAAGTTTATTCAGAAGAAGATTTTGATAAAAATGAATGGACAATCGAAGGAGAACCAAATACTACATTAATTATAAACAGACCATCAACAGTAGAATTAACATGTGCATCTGTTGTAAATAGAATACCTGATGTTATAAATTCAAAAGCAGGATATGTTCCAACAGAAGAAATGGGAGAATTAAATTATAGAATAAAACCATTAAACGAATATGTTAAATAAAAAAAGTAGAGAAAACAAAAAGTTTCATAGTGTTTCTTATACAATAAAAAAATTATATGAAAAATCAAATATTTAAAATTTAAATTAAAGAATATAGTTAAAATAATAAATAAACTTTAAAATAAAAGAAACTCCAAAAACCTCAAAGGCATAAAAATAAAAAATCACAAATTGAATTGTTTTTGGAGTTGAAATTTATATTATAAAAATATATTGATAAAAATTTTATAATACAAGATAAATTTAGAATATTTATTAAAGAAAAAAGTAATTATTATTAAATACTTAAAATATCAATATTGAAGATAAATTTATGAGGTAAAATAAAATGAAAAACAGAAAAAAAGAGGTAATTATACTAGCAATAGTTTTAATAATACAGACTATAATATATGTAATTTGTGGGATAAATAAATCATATATACATATGGATGAGGCATACTCATTAGGATTAGCTAGTTATGATAAAGTAGAAATACAAAATAATGAAGATTTTTATAATACATGGCACAATAAAGAATATTATGAAGATTATTTATCAGTACAAGAAGATGAGAGGGGACAATATAATCAAGTTTATGAAAATCAAAAAAATGATGTGCATCCACCATTTTATTATTTGCTTTTGAGATTTGGAATGGGATTTACAGAAGGTCATTTCACAAAATGGCCAGGAATAGTAATAAATACTGTAATATATGCTTTTATAACAGTATTTATGTATCTAATTTTACAAAACTTATTTAGAGGAGAGAAAAAAGCAAAGGAAAAGTCGATTTTATTAGCTTTTTTATCATCAATTACAATGGCTTCATTGACAAATGTAATATATATTAGAATGTATGCATTATCGATGTTAAACATATTAATAATAACATTTTTACATATTAAATTATTGCAAAGTAAAGAAACCAATTGGAAATTGTTAATAGGAATTGGAGTATCTGCATTAATAGGCTCATTAACACATTATTATTATTTATTTTATTTAGCAATGTTATATATAATATTTGTAATAAAATATATAAAAGAAAAAAGATACAAGGAACTGGGATACTATACTTTAACTATGATTGGAGCAGGAATATTATCATTAATAATATTTCCATATTCAATTCAACATATGTTTTTTGGATATAGAGGTCAAGGGGCAATAAGTAATTTGACAGATATACAAAAATTTTTAGATAGTATAGGCTCATATATTAAAAAAGTAAATGAATATGGATTTAATAATTTATTATATATTATATTATTGATGATTATAGGAATTGTAATATATAAAATAATAAAGAAAAAGAAGAGTATAAATGATAAAGAAAAAAATAAGGTATTACAGATGATTGTTATCCCAACAATATTTTATTTTATAATAGTATCAATAGCTTCACCTTGGATAGAATTAAGATATATAGCACCAGTTTGTAGTTTAATATTTATAATAATTATGTATTTATTATATGAGTTATTAAAAGATATCATGAGCGAGAAAATGAGTAATATAATATTTATATTAGTATGTGCTTCTATTTTAATATCACCAATTGTTTGCAAAATTGAACCAGAGGTTATGTATAGTGATAAAAAAGAAATAGTACATAAATTAGAAGAGGAGTTAAATGTCCCAACTATATACATGTTCAATTCAGAAAATAATAGATTTTTAGATGATATTTTATTATTTTCAAAAATAAATGAATCTTATATAGCAAAAGATATAAAAATAACAGAAGATAATGTAAAAGATATTTTAGAAGGAAAAGATATATCAAATGGTGTAGTTGTATTTATAAACGAAGGACAAAATAATGATGAAATAATAGATACAATAAAAAAAGCTACTGGATTAGAAGAATCTGAATACTTGAAAAGACTAAATGCTTGTGACGTATATACTATTTCAGCTAGCCAAGAGACCAAATAGTATAAAACATATTTAATAAAAAAATCTATAAAAGTAATATTACATTTCAATAAAAAATTATTTAAGATTTTTATAAAAATTAGGAATTTTAATAAACTTAAATAAATCAATAATTAAGGCTTTTTATTGAATTGAATCAAATATAATTAACATAAATTAATTATATGAGTTAAATAATCTGGGGAAAAAATAGAAAGAAAATTTTAAGAAAAATATA
>USFW01000038.1 GCA_900553985.1 uncultured Clostridium sp. | reverse complement strand
AAGCAACAGGAGCATATAGTAATGGAGATGCAAGTAAAGTAAGTGTAAAACCAGGTGTACAAAGTTTAAGAAGTATGACAATAAATGATCAATATAAAGCTGGAATGAAAGCAACATATGGAGAAAGTGTAAATTTAAATAGTCATATGGCAAAAAATAGTGAATGGGGAGCAACAGTATATTTGGCACATAGTAAGTATGGAACGAATAAGAAAAAAGTAGAACAAAATAAAAGCTCAGCATTTTACACAGGAGGAACAAATACAGTAGAAGAAATATACACAACAAATAAGGCTCAATCAACAACACATAATGCAACAGGAGTATATGACCTAAATGGGGGAGCATGGGAAAGAACAGCAGCATATGTAAACAATAAAAATGACCAATTAGGAACTACAGGAGGAAAAAATGCAGGAGACTTCTATGGAGCAACAGAAAGTGAACAAGCAACAAGTACAAAGTATAAAACAGTATATAGCTCAGAAAATAATCAATCAAAAGATTATCAAACAGCAGGAAAGAAAAATAAAGGAGATGCAGTATACGAGACATCAGTATCACACTCACACGGAACAGGCTCATGGTTTGATGCGTACGCCTACTTCCCTGGCGGGGCTGGTCCGTTCTTCAGTCGTGGGGGCGGTTACAATGGCACAGCAGCAGGTACCTTCTGTTTCGACAACAGCACTGGCGGTGCTGGTGGCTCCTATTCGTTTCGTCCGGTGTTGGCTCCTTAGCACTTTGATGTGACTTAGGACCTTGTTTACCTTTATTTCGGCACTGATTAGAAGTGAAGAAAAATAGGAATACGGGAAAATTTTAAGAAAAAATAAAGGAAAATAAAAGAATAAAAAATTATATTTCAAGATATAAAACATAGGGATTAAACTGTAGCGTACGCCAACTTCCCTAACGGAGCTAATCCGTTCTTCAATCGTGGGGGCAATTACAATGACACAGCAGCAGGTACCTTCTATTTCAACAACAACAATGGCAATGCTAATGGCAACAATTCGTTTCGTCCGGTGTTGGCTCCTTAGCACTTCGATACACAAAGATTTATAAAGAAATCTATCCCAGATGGAAAATATTTAAGGATGTTTTCGAGAGGTAGGCTAAGTCTTTTCAAATTCTATAAAATGAAAAAAGTATTTGGAAAGAAAATGAAATGTACTAACAGGATTTGTATCAAAGAAGTTTAATTCCTTTGGCATAAACTTAGATTTTATGTCATAAACACATTAATAGTAAGCTAGTTTGAGTAAAATTTGAAAATCCTGGCTTATGCAATATAAGTTATAAAAGTTTATATATAGATAAGATCAGTTACAAAAAAAGGATAGATATTCCTCCCAAAGTAACTGATTTCTATATTATTATGCAGAAAAATCATATTTTATATTGATATTATACAAAATTTTTTCATATACAACAAGTAAAAGAATTTTAAAAAGACAGGTTATAGCTGTTATTATGTATCTTGGATATGTTTATTATAGTTTTCTATATCAAAAATTAAATTTTTTTCTATTTTTAAATCTGTTGAATTTGTATATATAAAATTACATTTATTTATAATTTTTTGAGTTAACAAAAATGAGTTAGAGTGAGAAGCATGAGCTATCCAAGAATTTAAACTTTGATTTGCATAGTTAATATCTAATTTTTTATTTTTATATTGGTAATTCCATTTTTTAATATTCTTATTTATTTTTTTCTTACTAGAAGTTCTTAATAATCTATGTGTTGGGAAAATTCTATATCCACAAAAATTAACACCCATTTTGGAAGGGTAATATCTAGATTTATCATTTAACTCTAGTTTTAAGTTGGATTTTAGAAATGTCTCGATTTCATTTTTGATGTATATACATTCTTGTTTATTTTTTAAAATTAATATAAAATCATCCATATATCGAGTATAATATTTGATTTTTAAGTCTCTTTTTACAAATTGATCTAATTCATTTAAGTATATATTTGCAAAAAATTGACTAGTATAATTTCCAATAGGAATACCAACTGCTGATTTATCAATAGGACCATTAAATATAAAAATTTGAGTTAAATGTAAAAAATATGGATCAGCAAAAAATCTTTTAATAATATTAAATAGGATATATGGATTTATTGAATAAAAAAATTTTTTAATATCGCATTTTAATATCCAAAAGTTTTTATTGTTCCTTTTACAAACTTGCATTTGATGTTGAACATCAGCAACAGCTCTATGAGTGCCTTTATCTGGTAAACAAGCATATGTTGAACGTATGAATTTTGGCAAAATATAAGGCTTGATAAATTCTTCAACATACCATTGATGAACTATTCTATCTTTATAGGGTAATGCTTGAATGTATCTTTCTTTTGGCTCGTAGACTTTAAAAGTATAATATTTACCTAAACGATATGTTTTATTTCTTAAATTATTCATTAAATTTATAATATTATTTTCTAAATTAAACTCAAATTTAATTACTTCATTTTTATATGTCTTATGTTTTTTAGCTCTATAATGTGCTTGCATTAATTTTTCAAATGTTAAATTTTGAAGAAAGATATTTTTTATTTTTTTAGGCATGATGATATCCAACCTCCTAACATATTACAAATATCTGTTATTAAAGAACTCCAAGTATTATAGTTTTGCAAAGAGATGTATTTGTACTTAAAAGATATTCTAATATGAATTTTTAAAAGATTCATATTTGTGTCAAATTCATTTAAATAATTAAGTTTTTCTTTTTTATTAAAAGTTTTGATGGCATACATCAAATTTCGTAAACCTACATATAGAGAGTTTTTAATTTCCTGAACAAGAGTAAAATTTTCACTTTTTGGATATTTTCTAACTATATCATTTGAATAATATATTAATTCTAGATATTTTTGGTATATTTTTAAATTATCATTTGATTTTTCCATGGTATTCCTTTCATAATTAAATTTATAAAAACAAAATGCAAATAAAATTTTAATAAAATGTTTGTGCATAAACAAACATGGTTCGTAGGCTAAAAAATAAAAATATTTTAATCATGTTGCTTTATTTAATAAATTTAATGAATCTTGTTTTAATTGATTTAATAGATCATAAGCTTCAGAAATAGATAAAGTGTCAGGCGATATAGAAGAAACAAATTCTATAAATTTTAATATATTTTGGTTAGCAATATAGTTGTTTGGAGTTATAACTGAAGGTGCATTGCTATTTTGGACTATTTCTATATCGTAATTTAAATTATTAAAAATATTTATATATTTGTTTATCGAATTAACAGGAAAACCACATTTTACAACTTCAGGAGATAGATTTGTTAGTTTTAAGTTTAAGATAGAAGACATTAATTTTGCATCATCATCTAAAAAAATATAAAAAATGCCACTTTGAAATAAATAAATTTTTTCACTATTTTTCATTTTTAAGTTTTTATATGTATTAAATAATTTTCCCATATTAAAAATCCTTTCTTTTGTAGAATAAACAAATTATACAATAAATGTAAAAAAATGTCAACCCAAACAGATTGAAAAATAAGAATAAAAGGTTATAAAACAGATCTAATTGGAATATTATAACAATAATAGTTATATGCTATAATCATAACGTAATAGTAGGAATTATATATAATTTAAGGAGATGAAAAAGTATGAAATGGTATGATAGATTTTATACAAAAGAAGAATGGGTGAAAAAATCTACTGAAATTGAAAGTGGTTTATATGATCGTATAAAAGAAATTGCCAAAAATGAATTAGAAGCATCAGTAAATAAAATAATAGATGCATGTATAGATGAATTTAATATAGAAGATAAAATTATTATATATAAGAAGAATAAAGATGATATAAATATAGCAAGGTCTATAATTATAAGGGAATCTATGTATGAAAAATTAGAAGATATGAGACAAAAATATGGAATTTCTATAACTAAATTGGTAAATATTGCCATTAAAGAAGGGCTAGATAAATATGATAATCGATTAAAATCTTAACATTTTGTTGAAAAAAATAAAATTATAATGTATAATAAAGTGGTTAAAAAAGATATAAAGGATAGGAGAGATTAATTTGAATCCAAAGATAAAAGAAGCATTAGAATGGGTGTATTGTATAATAATTGCTATAGTATTAGCATTATTATTTAGATATTTTATAGGAACTCCAACAATAGTAAAACAAGTATCAATGTATCCTACATTAGTACAAGACCAAAGACTATGGTTAAATCGTTGGGGAAGAACTACAAAAACTTTACCTGAAAGGGGAGATATAATCACTTTTGAAGCACCAAGTAAAAAGATATATGCAGAATCTGAGGTAGACCAAAGTAATCCGATAGCAAAATATGAAGATGAACCAACAAATATACTTGGGAAATTTACTAAATATGTTTTAGAAATAGGGAAAGAAAGTTATATAAAAAGAGTTATAGCACTTCCAGGAGAACATGTTCAAATAAAAAATGGAAAAGTTTATATAAATGATAAAGAGCTTGAAGAAAAATATTTGCAAGAGGGAATTGTAACAGATGTAGTAGGAGCTGGACTTACAGATTTCATAGTACCTGAAAATTGTGTTTTTGCTATGGGAGATAATAGAAGTCATAGTACAGATTGTAGAGCTTTTGGATGTATTCCACTAGAAAAAATAGAAAGCAAAGTTGCAATAAGAATATGGCCACTTAATGTTTGGGGAAAAGTAGAATAAGAAGAAAGGGATTAATCAATTAAATAGATTAATATTTTTATATAATTGATTATATGAGTAGAGATGTTTGATAAAATTATTGGTAATGATAAAATAAAAGAAATGTTATATAAATCAGTAAAAGATAAAAAAACATCACATAGTTATTTATTTGTAGGAATTGAAGGTATTGGAAAAAAAGAAATAGCAAAAGAATTTGCAAAAATGTTATTATGTATTAGTGATAATAAATATTGTAATACTTGTAAATCATGCATAGAATTTGACTCAAACAATAATCCGGATTTTTTATATATTGAACCTGAGGGAAATAGTGTAAAAATAGAACAAATAAGATATATACAAAGAAAAATTCAAGAAAAACCAATAATTTCTAATAAGAAAGTTTATATAATAAATGATGCAGATAAAATGACAACAGAAGCCCAAAATTGTCTATTAAAAACATTAGAAGAGCCACCTGAATATAGTACAATAATCTTAATAGGATCAAATGAAAATATGTTTTTAAGTACTATAAAATCTAGATGTATGATAATTCATTTTTCGAAAATAGAAGACGAAAAAATAAGAAAATATTTAGAAGAAAAATATGAATTAAAAGACATTAGTACAAATATGTTAGAAATCTTTCAAGGTAGCATAGGAAAGGCAATATTACTAAAAGATAAAAAGGAACAATATGAGAAAATTGAATTAATAATAAAAAGCATAAGCCAAAAAAGTATTATTGATATTTTAAATATGTCTGAAATATTATATAAATCAAAAGAAGAAATATTTGATATCTTAGAATATATAAATGTAATATTAATAAAATTATCAAAAATAGATTACGAATATATAAAATGTATAAATAGTGTAGAAGAAACAAAAACAAGATTAAAGCAAAATGCAAATTATGATATGAGTATCGATAATATGCTATTTAATATGTGGGAGGATGTAAATTGAAAAATATCATAGGGGTAAGATTTAAAAAATTAGGAAAAATATATTTTTTTAATCCTAAAAACTTAAAATTAAAAAAAGGTGACAAAGTTATTGTAGAAACAACACAAGGAGAAGAATATGGGGAAGTTGTAATTCCTAATAGATTTGTAAATGATGAAAAGATAATAGCACCACTAAAAAAGATTATAAGAATAGCAAACAATAAAGACCACAAACATTATAATGAATGCAAGGAAATAGAAAAAAAAGCTTTTGAAGTATGTAAAAAGAAAATAAAAGAACATAAATTAAAAATGACATTAACAGATGTAGAATATAAATTTGACAATAGCAAAATTTTATTTTATTTTATTGCTGATGGAAGAATAGACTTTAGAGAATTAGTAAAAGATTTAGCTTCAATATATAAAACAAGAATAGAATTAAGACAAATAGGTGTAAGAGATGAAGTTAAAAAAATTGGGGGAAATGGAGTTTGTGGAAGAGAACTTTGTTGTTGTACATTTTTGAGTGACTTTGAAGCAGTATCAATAAAGATGGCAAAGGAACAAAACATTTCATTAAATCCTTCAAAAATATCAGGTAATTGTGGTAGATTAATGTGTTGTTTGAAATATGAAAATGATGTATATGAAGAAAAACTAAAAAAATTACCTAATATAGGAGCTATTGTAGAAACAGAAGAAGGAGAAGGCGAGATAGAGTCAATAGAAACTTTAAAAGAAAGAGTAAGAGTTAAAATTAAAGATGGTGACTCATATATTTATAGGAAATATGATGCAAAAGATATAAAAGTAATAAAGGATATAGGGCAAGAAAAAATAGATTCAGAAGAATTAGAACATAAAAAAGAATTAGAAGAATTGGAAAAATTAGAAAAAGAAGAAGAGGGACTAAGAGAATCAGAATAGATTAAAGTAAAGCTAAATTATTTAATACAGCTTAGATAAATTAATATAGTGTTTACATATTTGGGTATCTTTAGAGATAGAGAATTTATAGAATGATTAGAATAAAATTTAATATAAATTAATTATATTGATAGGAGGTGAAGAATTATGGCATATAAAATAACAGAACAATGTATATCATGTGGAGCTTGTGCAGCAGAATGTCCAGTAGGATGCATATCACAAGGAGATGATAGATTTGTAATAGATCAATCAGCTTGCATTAGCTGTGGAACTTGTGCTGGAGTTTGTCCAGTAAGTGCGCCAGTTGAAGAATAACAAAATTAATACTTTTTGATGATTTTGGGGTCGGAGATAAAAATCAGCATTTCTGTGTGATATTAATATATTATTTTTTTATTACATAAGGTAAAACAATTTTATATCAAGGACTCAAATTATTAAATATAAAGATTATAAAATAAAAAATTTCTTATGACACTTATTAGTCATAAGAAATTTTTTTATATTTTATAGAATAATTTATATAATAAGTTTTAATTCAAAAATTTTATTGGAATTTGGAAAGCTGATTTTTGTCTCCGACCCCAAAATCATCAAGTTATTAATCTCTATTTGTAATTTCTTCTAATCTTAGAAGTTCATCCCATCTTTCATCCACAATTCTTTGGAACTCTTGAATCATCCATTCATTTCCTGGAGCAAACATATGCTTAAATCTTTTTTGAGGTTTTAAGAATTCTTCTATTGGCAATTTTTTAGCTGGTTTATATGTTATATGGTAAACACCATCAACTATTTCATATAATGGCCAATAGCAAGTTTCAACTGCTAATTTATTTATTTTCATTAAATCCTCTGTTGGATATCCCCAACCTCTAGGACAAGGTGCCATTACATTTAAGAAGGCAGGGCCTTTTGTATAAATTGCTTTTTCAGCTTTTTCGTATAAATCTTTAAAATTCATATAAGCTATTGTTTGAGCAACATAAGGTATATGATGTCCTGCCATTATTTTAGTTAAATCTTTTCTAGCTTGTGCTTTACCAGGAATTACTTCACCAGCGGGAGAAGTTGTTGTGTCTGCAAATTTTGGAGTTGCAGAAGATCTTTGAATACCTGTATTCATATATGCACCATTATCATAACATACATAAACTAAATCATGTCCTCTTTCCATTGCCCCAGATAAAGATTGTAAACCTATATCGTAAGTTCCTCCATCTCCACCAAATGCAATAAATTTTGTTTCTCCATCTTGTGGTAATTTGCCTTGTTTTTTCATTGCAACATAGGCTGCTTCAGCTCCTGATAATGTTGCTGCTGCACATTCAAATGCTGTATGGATAAAAGAATCTGTCCATGATGTATATGGATAAATAAATGTAGAAACTTCCATACATCCAGTAGCTGTTGCAACTACTGCATGGTCTTCTGGTTTTAATGCTCTCATTATGTGTCTAGCAACAGGTGGAGCTCCACACCCAGCACACATTCTGTGACCTGAAGTAAATCTTGAAGGTTTATCAGCTATTACTTCTTTTAAATTATATGCCATTAGTTAACACCTTCCTTTCTTAATCCAAAATATCTATAAGGATTTTCAACTTTTCCTGTTTTTGCAATTTCAAGTAAATCATTATATACTTTTTCAATATCATCTGCTTTTGTATCTCTACCACCAATACCATAAACATAGTTTACAGCAGGTACAATTTTATTATTTACATACATAGCGGATGTTACATCTTCAAATAAAGCACCTCCAGCTGCATTTAAAGAATCTGCTTTATCCAATATTGCAATAGCTTTAAGATGTGATAGAGAACTTGCAACTTCATCAACTGGGAAAGGTCTAAATACACGAATTTTTAACAAACCTGCTTTTATTCCTTTTTCTCTTAATTTATCAACTACAAATTTAGTTGTTCCAGCAGTTGAATTCATACAAACAATAGCAATTTCAGCATCATCTAACTTATATTCTTCAAAAAGGCCATATTTTCTTCCAGTCATTTTTTCGAAATTTTTAGATACATCTAAAATCACTTGTTTGGCATTTCTCATAGCTTCTGCTTGCATAGCTTTATGCTCAAATAAGTAAGCTTGTAAATCTAAAGGACCAACTGCAATAGGTTCTTTTTTATTTAATAAGTAATGTTCAGGATGATATTCTCCAACGAATTCTTTAACTTTATCATCTTCTACTAATTCTATATTTTCAATAGAATGAGAAGTAATAAATCCATCTTGACATATCATAATAGGTAACATTACATCTTTATTTTCAGCAATTCTATGAGCCATTAAAGTATTATCATATGCTTCTTGATTATTTTCAGAAAATAGCATAATCCAACCAGCATCTCTAACTCCCATTGCATCTGAATGGTCATTGTGGATATTTAAAGGACCTGAAACGGCTCTATTTACTAAAGACATTACGATTGGTAATCTTAGGCTTGAAGCAATGTAAATCATTTCCCACATTAAAGATAAACCATTTGCAGAAGTAGCTGTCATAGCTCTAGCTCCAGCAGATTCAGCTCCAATACAAGCACTCATAGCACTATGTTCACTTTCAACAGCAACAAACTCAGTATCAACTAAACCATTATCAACAAAAGTTGAAAAATATTGTGGTATTTCTGTTGAAGGAGTGATAGGAAAAGCTGCTACAACATCAGGATTTATTTGTTTCATTGCAGTTGCAGTTGCTTCATTACCACTTAATCTTTCTCTAATTCCCATTAATTAAACACCTTCCTCTCTCATTTCGATTGCTCCGAAAGGACAAACTTTGGCACAAACGCCACATCCTTTACAATAATCATAATTAAAATCTTTTCTTTTTTGATCTTTTCCAACTGGAATAGAATCTTCAGGGCAAACAGGGAAACAAAGTCCACATTGTTTACATTTTTCAGATAAGAAAACAGGATATGAACTTCTCCAATCACCAGTTTTAAATTCTACAGAATTTCCAGCTGTATAAATATCTCCACCAGGAGTTAATTTCTCCATAGGTGTTTTTGAATTTATATCTGTCATTATTTTACCTCCTATCTTTATAAATAATAATTGTTAGTATTATTATTTACTTCGATATCAAATATTTTTAGTTTAATATCTTATTTTTAAAATTTAATATTTTTCTACTGAATTTTTGTAACTTCATTTAAAGCTAATTCCAAAGCTTTCATATTTCCGTCTATAACTTCAGGTTTTTTTGCAAATTTATGTTTAAATGAACCTTCCATATCTTTTAATAATGCTTCATCGCTCATTATACCGCTAACTTTAACTATTGCAGCTAGCATTGGAGTATTAGGAAAATATTTTCCTAAAGCTTCCTCAGATACTTTTCTTGCATTAATTGTATAAATAGATCCTTTATAACCTTTTAGATGTTCTTTTAAAACATCAGCAGATTTTGTGCTATTTATGATAATAGCACCAGATTCTTTTAAACCAGCTGTTACATCAACAGCTTCTAATAAAGTATCATCAACGACAACAACATAATCTGGTTCATAAATATTACTATGAATTGTAATTGGATTATCACTTATTCTGTTATATGCAGTAATAGGTGCACCCATTCTTTCAGGACCATATTCAGGAAATCCTTGAATATATTTTCCTGTATTAAAGGCTGCGTCAGCAAGTAATAAAGATGCAGTTTTAGCACCTTGACCACCTCTACCGTGCCATCTAATTTCTATCATGTTATCCATTAAAATGCCTCCTTTTTTATTTATTTTTTATGGATTTAGTATATGACTAAAAAGCTAATGTGTCAAGAATTTTTAAAGAATTTGACCACTTGGAATTATGGGAAATAATGATTAATATTAGTGAAAATATAGAAATATATAAGATTGGTGTAAGAACTTGTAAATATAGGAAAATAAAGTTAGTTATGTATTTAAGTGTAATTTTAAATATTATGTATAAAATGAAGTATTTAAAGACAAAAAACACTATTAAGGAAATATTGTACTATAATATATTGAATTAATTATACAAGTAATATATAATAGGAAAAGAACAAACAGTTAAAAATTTAGAATTGCAATTTATAGTTTTTAGTATAATTATTACTATTTAGGCAAGGATATAATGATATAATATTTTGTTAAAAGTTAATAAAAGAAACAAAAGAAAGGGGAAAAAATGAAAAAAATGCTAAAGGAAAAAAGTGGAATTACGTTGATAGCGCTAGTAATAACAATAATAGTGTTATTAATATTAGCAGGAGTAAGTATAGCAATGCTAACAGGAGAGAATGGGATATTAACACAAGCAACAGAGTCAAAAAAAGCAAATACAGCAGGAACAGAAAAAGAGCAAATAGGGTTAGCGATGCAAAGCTTGAAAACGAAAAAGCAAGAAGATAATGTAACAGATGAAATAACAGCATCAGAATTAGATGAACAGCTAAAATATGATGGAGCAAAAAATGTAGAAGTAGAT
>USFW01000037.1 GCA_900553985.1 uncultured Clostridium sp. | reverse complement strand
TCTAATATTATTTTATTTTCATTTTCTATTTTATTTATTTCATTTTTATTTAATTTTATTTTTTCTAAATTATTATTTTTTATTTCTTCTTTTATTTTTATTTTTTCTTTTTCTATTTTTTCATTTTCATTTATTTTTTTTATTTCTTGTATAAAATTAAATTCATTTTCATAATTTAAAATTTCTTCCATTAAATTATTTTTATTTTCTTCTATTTCATATTTTAAATCTTTATATTTTTCTAATTCTTCTTTTTCTTCTTCTAATAATTCTATTTTTCTATTTAATATATTTAATGGCTTTTCCCTAGACCTTTCTGTTCCTATTTCATCTAATTGTCTTCTATTTATTCTGTCTATTGCTCTTTTATATGAAACGTTGTCTTCTCCAGTTCCTACTAAATTTGCTATTTTTTGAATTAATATATTTTGTTCACTTTTTTCTAATTTTACTTCTTGTTGATTAGATAAAATTGTTGATAAAAATAAATCTTCATCAATTTTTGTTTGTTCTGTAAAAAATTCATTTCCTTTTGTTTTATCTATATTAAATTCTTTTGAAATATCTTCTTTTTTTTCATTAAATATTTTTGGATTTTTCTTTTTAAAATCTCTATATATTTCATATTTTTCATTATTGTCTAATTCATATTCTAATTTACCAGAAAATTCTTCCTCAGCCCATGGACTATATTTATCAAAATCTGAATATTCTTTTCCTTTTTTATTTTTAGAAATACCATAAAAACTATTTTGAATAAATTTTAATAATGTGGATTTTCCAGATTCATTTTTTCCATATACTATATTTATATTGTTTTTAAATTCTATTTCTTTATTTTTTAATTTTCCATAAGAATTTATTTTTAATTTATTTATTTTCAAGTTTTTTCTCCTCCTTTCACTTTACTCTAAAGCCTCAAATGCAATTTCAATTGACTTTTCTATAACTTCTATTTCTTCATCACTTATATTTTCAGTATTTATTCTTTTTAGCATTTCTCGTGCAAATATACCTTTTAGAGTATTTTCATTAGATATTTTTTCTAAATTATAATTTATTTTTGTTTTATCTTTTATCTTTATAATTCTATTATTATCAATTATTTTATATAATTCATATCTATTTATTTCAAAATTTCTTTTTCCAATTAATATAATTTTAGCAAAAGATTTTTCATCTATTTCTAAATCATTTAATTTTTCTATTAATTCTTCTTTTGAAATTATATCAGTAATATCTAATTCTATTTCTATAAATTCTGTTTCATTTAATGGTACAAAATCCAAGTTTATTGTGTCTTTATTAATTTCACCAACAATCATTCCATGCTTACCTAATTCATCAAATCCTAGTGAAATAGTTGATCCAGGATATACTATTCTTTGATTTTCATATGTATTATAATCTAACTTATGAATATGTCCAGTTGCAACATAATCAAATCCTTTTTCCTCTAAAATTTTTTGAGAAATTGAGTTATATTGTTTTTCTTCAATATTGGCACCATTTATTGTACTATGTATAACTAAAATATTTAATTTATTTTTATCATCTACTTCAAAATTTTCTATCCCACAATCTGTACAATAAAAATCATTGAATCCAAAACCATAAATATCTGTATTTTCCATTTCAACTTTTTCTATTTTTGAATTAAATATTTTAACATTGTCAGCCCAGTTAAACTTATTATAATATGAATTTTTTAAAAATGGGTCATGATTTCCTGGAGCTATAAAAACTTTAGTTTCTAGAATCTCCTTAAATAAATTATTTATATATTCTATTGTAGATTGTCTTATATACTGGTGTTCATATAAATCTCCAGATATAAATAAACAATCCACTTCATTTTCTTTTATATAATCAATTACTTTTTTAAATACTTTTCTTTGCTCAAGTCTTTTTAAATCACCAAAAGTTTCTCTATCTGATAAATTCACAAAAGGACTATCAAAATGCAAATCTGCTATATGTATAAATTTCATTTTTAATATCATTCCTTCCTAAGACAAACAAATTAATATATTTATTTGTCTATCACTTTAATTTTTTGTTTTTATATTTTATTATACTTTTCATTTTTTTTCAATATAAAAAGCGAAAAAACATTTGCTTTTTATATTGAATTTCTAAAACTTATATTATTTTTTCAATATATTTTACATATAATATAGTAATAACGTTGATTTTAGTTTTTGAAAAACTGTTTGACAAATTCAAAATAATATGTTATTATTTATTTACAAATAAATATGTTTGATTCCAACGGTCAAACTTGTAATCGTATGTGTACCTGTGAATGCACATACTTTTTTTTTCAAAAAAATAGAGTAGGCTGTGAACCCCACTCTACCGACCTTATGTATGTCTACTGTTGGTCTTTGTTTGATTGCCTTTCTTCGTTTAATTGTTGTTCCATCGAAAATTCTAGTCTAATGACTTTTTCTCTTTCTAGCAACAATTTATCAACTAAACTTAAAATTGCATCTCCAACGGTCATATTGTAAAGCTCCTTTCCGCCTTTAAGTAAAGACTACCTCTTGACAAGAAAGGTTGGTAATATCTTACAATATTTAAATTAAAAAATCAAGTAATCAATTATAGTTTTACTAATATTTTTTAATACATTTTTTAATAATTTTTAGTATAAAAAATTTAATTCCATTAATTAACATCAATTTATAAAATATAAAGCCTCATTATTAGCAATCAATCTAATAATAAGACTTTAAATTTATTCTCCATCTACTGGTCCAAATAACTCATCAAACTTAGCCTCTAATTCTTTTTGTAAATCATACTCATAAAAATCGTCATTCTCTTGTGGCAAAATAGGAGCTTCATCAAAATCTGATAAATCTACAGTTGGTCCTAAGTCTTTGTTACCAGTTTCTTTGTTTTCAACTTCTTTTTTCATTACTTCATTTTTAATTTCTGTTTTATCTTCAATAATATCATCGTCAAATAAATCGTCAAGAGATTCTACTTTCAAGTTATCTATTTTTTCTTTTTCTTCATCTTCTGGAACATATGGATTATATGGATTATATTTTCTCCAAACTCCTCTATCTTTTTCTCCAATATCATTATGGCTAATTTCACAAGCTGCTAATTTCTTTGCCATTGGATGTTTAAAGTAATAGAATTTTTGTGCCTTTACTGGTTTTATTCCCTTCTCATAAATTATGCATAAATCATTATCCATTCTTCTAAGCTCATCTGGTGTCATCAAGGCTCTTGCCATAACTTGATCTGATATACTTTTACCTGTTTTAGAGTTTTTCTTGTCTTTATTTACAGATACACTATCTCTTCCTATTGTCTTTTCACCTAAAGCTTTTGAAAAATATTCAACTGTTTTGAATGAGTTACTTCCTAAGAATACATGTGTATCACAGTTTCCCATTATTGTTTCATAAGATTTTTCATATACTGCTTCTAACTGGTCTATATTTTGTAATATTACACTAAATGATATTTTTCTACTTCTTGATGTTGATATCTTTTTATCAAAATCTGGTATTTTTCCTATATTAGCAAACTCGTCTAATATGAAATATACTGGCACTTTTAATTTTCCACCATTTTGGTCTGCAAAATCATATAATTGTTGTATCATTTGAGAGAAGAATATAGTTAATAAAAAGTCATATGCTGTATGTGTATCTGAAGAAATTACATATACTGCTGTTTTTTTACTTCCTATTTCTTCAAAATCTATTGTATCTGTTGAAGTAAGTTCTGCTATTTCTTTTGAATCAAACTTACCTAATTTTGATTGCAAAGAACTTAATATTGAACCATATGTTTTTTCTGGTGCTATTTCAATTGATTTATAATACATTCTTGCTGGATGGTCTAATGGAAGTTGACCTATTAACTCAGAAAGTAAGTTACTACCTCCATTATTGTTTGCTGCCCTTACAAGTTCTGCACAACTTGCTAAGTTTTGTTCTTCTTCAGGTCTTGTTGCTATTAAATAATATATTAAAGATTTTAATAGCATTTCAGCCATATCATCCCAATATGGGTCTGAGCCTCCACCTTCTCCTTTTTGACCTTTTACAACTGTATTGGCTATAACGTCAACATCTAATTCTGATGATATATGTAATAATGGATTATATCCATCACTATATTGTGGTCTTACTAAGTTTAAAACTTTTATTTCATATCCATGTTCTTTTAAATATCCTGCTGTTTTATCATATAACTCACCTTTTGGATCTGTAAATACATATGATCCTAACATTTGATATGCATTTGGTATTGAATATGAAGCAGATTTACCAGATCCTGATCCGTCCTACAACTAAAACATTTACATTTCCTCTTTTATCTACTGGTAAATAATTATCTTCTGCTAATATTATCCCTTTATCTTTATTTAATATTTTATATTGTTCTCCTTTTTTACTCCAATCACTTGATCCATGTTCTATGTCTGAATATTCATTTTTTGGTGCTGACTTATATATTCCAATAAAGAAGAAAAATAAATAAAAAATACTAACTATCAATAAAGTTGAAATATAATCTCCAACAGCACCCTCCTCAAATAATTTTCCAAAGGTTTGCAATGGATGTGTTATTGAACCAATAAATGTTGTTATAAATGTTTCCAAAACTTCTGATCCATCTACTAATCCTGCTACAAACTTACTATATGCGACTGGCGCAACAAATACTATGGCTATAATTATCCATAGTATTCCACAAATTATAAAATATTTTCTATTTCTTTTTAATGCACCTTCCAACTTGTAGTTCATCTATAATTCACCTACTCTTTTGTATTATTTTTCTTCTAAATCATAACCTGTTTCTTTGTTATTTCCCAAGTAAGTCTTTCCTTTTTCTTTCATTTCTTTATATGCTCTCTTAAATGAATTTTTATCTCCAACAGGAATTTCTTTACTATTAACCACTCTTATCATAGTATTCGTTTTTGCATCAAATCCACATTCATTATCTATTGCACCTGCTTGTATTACTTGTTCTAATGACTGTGCAACTTGAGATTCTAAATCGTCTTTTCTTCCTTTATTTTCAATTACAGTATATTCTCCTGGTTTTTTATTTTCTTCCTTATTATTTTCTTTTATTACTTCTTGAATTACTGCACAAACAATTTCTAATCTCATATTATCATCTTTCTGTGCACTCGGACTCCCCATTTTAAAAACTCCTCCTTAATTATCTTTTTTGTCTCTAATTTCAAAGGCAAAATAAGATTTATATGGTTTCAATTTACATTTTCCTTTTACTTCATTTGTTTTTTCATCATAATATAACACTGGTTTAACTTCTTCTGTTGTTTCTGGGTCAATTATACAAATTGGCCTTTTTAAATTTGGTGTATATTTTACATCTTTATATTCTGTTTTTTCTTCTGAATATAAACTATTAAATTTTAATGGCATTGGTTTTTTACTAATAGAAATTTTATTTCCTTCAAGCAAAGCCATGTTAACTACAACCCTATCTTTTCCAAATGATAGAATTACTAAATTATCTTCATCATCTGATGGATTATCAACATAAAAAGTCTTTTTAGTTAATTCTCCTGTTATTTCCTCTGAAAAATCCAGTCTTTCAACCGTATACCTTGGAGAATCTTTTAAAAATTCTTTTTCTGTTTTATTTATCTGGTATATTACTGTACTCACACCTTTTGGATCTGTTATACTGAAATGTTTTCCTTGCCACATTTCCATCATTTTCTTTACACCCCATTTCTATGTTTTAATCCATAGCTTATCTTTAGTATAAAATACTTACAATATATATTTTACTTGATTTTGCAAGGTTTGTCAAGGTTTAAATTTATGTAAATTAAATATTTGTGTTTCTTGGATTAAAATTTGATATTTCATTTAATTTTTTATATATTTCAATTTCTTCATTTGATAATTTTTTTGGTACCATTATCTTTATTTCAGCAACTAAATCTCCTCTTGTACCTTTTCCTGTTTTATATCCTTTCCCTGGTATTCTAATTCTTTCTCCGCTTTCTATTCCTTGAGGTATATACACTTTAGTTTCTTCATCTATTGACTGAAGATTTACTCGTGTTCCTAATGCTGCCTCAGACGGTGTTATCATTAGATCAGTATATATGTCATATCCTTGTAATCTAAATTTCTTATCATTTTGTATATTTATTTTAATAAATAAATCTCCATTTTTTGCTCCATTTTTTCCAGGCTTACCTTGTCCAAGTAATCGTATCTTTTCTCCATCTCTTATTCCTTCAGGAATTGATACTGAAAAAGTTTTCATTTTTCCATCTATTGTTCTTAAAGATAGTTTCTTTTCTAATCCATAAAATGCTTCATATATTGTAGTTTTTATTTCTGTTTCTACATTTTCTCCTTTAATTGGTGGATTCTTTTCTTTATCATCTTTTTCTTTATCAGAATTCTTTCCCAAAAACATATTTACTATTGTTTCTTTTCCATTAGGCTTAAATGTATTTTTCCTAAAATTATTTGCATTCCAAATTCTATCATATTTTCTTTTGGTTGTTGGATTTGATAATTTGGTATATGCTTCATTAATATCTTTTATTCTTTCTTCTGCTAAACTATCTCCAACATTTACATCTGGATGATATTTTTTAGCTGCATTTCTATATGCTATTTTTATTTCTTCTAAAGATACTCTACTTGTTTCTAATTCTAAAATTTTGTAATAATCTTTAAAAACCATTTGTGACATCCTCCCTTAATTAGGTATGTCTATTATAATATAAAATGAAAAAAAAATCCATATTTTTATGGACTTTTCTTTATTTTTTATTAAGCTGTGAATTGTAACAAATTTATAGTGCAAGATCTATTAATTTATCTAGCAACTCACTATATTTTATTCCTATACTCTCAAATAATTTAGGATACATACTAATATTAGTAAACCCTGGTAATGTATTTATTTCATTTATATAAATTTTATTTGTTTTATCTTCAACAAAAAAATCTACTCTTGATAATCCTTTTCCGTCTATTGCTTTAAAGGCCTTTACAGCTAACTTCCTTATTTCTCTTGAAATTTCTTCTGGTATATCTGCTGGTATTAATGTTTTTGATTCTTGATTTTTATATTTAGCATCAAAACTATAAAATTTATCTGCTGCTCTTATTTCTCCAACATTTGATGAAATTACATCTTCATTTCCAAGTACTGCACATTCTACCTCTTTTCCAATTATACCTTCTTCTATTAGGACTTTATTATCAAATTTCGCTGCATATTTTATATACTCTTCAAGTTCCTCTTCATTTTCTGCTTTGTTAATTCCTACACTTGAACCTGAATTAGATGGTTTAACAAATACAGGAAATTCTAAATTAGTTGTTATTCTTTTTATTAATGAATCCATTGTTAATTTTTCTTCATTAAATTCTTTATCTATGTATATATAGTTATCACCATCTATTTTTATATATTCATATTTAGCTTGATTAATATTTGCTCTATCAAATATTATTTTAGTATATGCTTTATCCATTCCGATACTTGAAGCTAGTACCTTACACCCAACATATTTTACTCCTAATAACTCAAATAACCCTTGTATTGTTCCATCTTCTCCATACAATCCATGCAAAACTGGGAATATTACATCTAATTTCTTCAATTCTTCAATAATGTTTTCTATTTTTTCTTTATTTTTTATTTCTTGGCCAAATTCAATAATTTCCTCTGTTTCTAAATATTTATACCATATTCCCTCTTTTGAAATGTAAATCGGAAAAATTTCATATTTTTCCTTATTCAATTCTCTCATTATTGATTTAGCTGACTGAACTGATACTTCGTTTTCTGTTGACATTCCCCCAAATATAATTCCTAATTTCTTTTTCATCCAACAACACTTCCTTATTTTATATTTTATATAGTTTATATAATTATATGTATCAACTATTCATATTTTTTATTTTTATTAATTTTATTTCTTCACTTATATATTAGTTTTTAATCTTCTTCTACATATTTTTGATATTCTTCTGCTATTTTATAAAATTGCATTCCATTTGATGCTTTAAATAAGACTACATCTCCATCTTTACAAATACTTTTTAGTTTTTCTAATATTTCTTCTTTGTTTTCCACATAATATATACTTTCTGTGGATAAACCTTCTATATTTGCTTGTTTTATTATTTCTTTTGAATTTTTCCCACTACATATTAGTATATCAATATTATTTTTATACACTTCACTACCTACATTTTTATGTAGTTCCTCAGAAAATTCTCCTAGTTCAAACATATCTCCTAATACTGCTATTTTTCTTTTTCCTTGGATATTTCCTAAGTATTTTAAACTTGCTTTCATTGACTCTAAACTTGCATTATATGCATCATTTATTATTTCTACTCCATTTTTTAATTTTATAATATCCATTCTTTTTTTAGTTAATTCAAATTTTTCTATTCCACTTGTTATATCTTTTTCGTCAATTTTTAGTTCTTTCCCTACTGTAAATGCACATAAACTATTTAAAACAAAATGTTCTCCTCCAACTGGTACAGTAGTATTAATTTCTTTGTTTTCCTTAGAAATTAATACTTTAAATTCGCTTGAATCTTCATTTAGTTTAATTTCTTTTGCCATAAACTCACTTTGATTTTTTATACCATATGTTTTTATATTATATTTTTCTTTATTTTCCTCATACCATTTATGCAATAAATCATTGTCATTATTGATTATGACAGTTGGATTTTTGGTTCCTTCTAATATTTCTAGTTTTGCTTTTAATATATTTTCTCTTGAACCTAGATTTCCAATATGTGATGTTCCTATGTTTGTTATTATACAAATATTAGGTTTGGCTATATTTGTTAATAAACTTATTTCTCCAAAATGATTCATTCCCATTTCTAATACCATTGCTTCATGATCTTTTAATTTTAATATTGTTAGTGGCATTCCTATATTGTTGTTATTGTTTCCTTCTGTTTTTAATGTTTTGTATTTTTTTGAAACCACATTTGCTACTATATCTTTTGTACTTGTCTTTCCTACACTTCCTGTTATTGCTATTACAGGTATATTATATAGCTCTCTTTTGAACTTTGCAATTTTATATAGAGCCTCTAGTGTATTTTCCACTTTTATAATTGTTTTATTTTCAAATTTTTTTAATTCTTTTTCTTCAAAATTTATGTCTTGTATTATTACTGCCTCTGCTCCTTTATTTAATGCTTCTTTCCAAAATTTATTTCCATCAAATTTTTCGCCTTTTATTCCTATGTATATTTCTCCTCCTTTTATTGTTCTTGTATCTTTAGAGAATTCTATGCATTCTAACTCTGAATTTCCTTGAATTAGAGTTCCTTTTGTTGTATTTATGATATCTTTTATTTTTATCTTTTTCATTAGATTTTTTCCTTTCTTATTTTTTCTTTGTAAATTATATGTCTTTATTTTTAATTTTGCAACTTAAATTTGGGAGAATCTTTCGTATATAAATTAAAATACATATTAAAAATAGAAGTAAAAATCTATTGATTCTACTTCTATTTTTAATTTAATTATTGAATATTCTTTAACTTTTTATTTATTTCATTAAATTCAATCAAATGATTTTTGTCTCCGACCCCAAAATCATTATTTATTTTCAACACTTCTATTTGCTATTTCTATTGCTTTTGATACTATATTTCCACAGTCTTTTGAGGATACATTTCCCCAACTACCACCATCTTTTTTTACTTGTTCATATACACCAAGTTCTTTTGCTATCTCTTCTCTTAAATTTTCTGAGATTAGCTTTGAATTCTTTGACATATTGACCTCCTTAAGATTTTCTATATTGTAGAATCTAGTTTTTATCATTATTTCTATTTTTTAATTTATTATATAATAATTTTTACATTATTTTTATTAATATTTTATTTTTTCTCTTTAATTTTATCTTTTGATTCTACACTAATATTATTTACATTTTTCTTTTTATTATTTTGACAATTTGTGACTTTTTTCGTTTTTTATATTATTTTGCCTTAAAATATGATATAATGTTTCTGATATATCAAAAAAAGGAGAATTTTATGAGCATAAAAAATGTTGATTTATCAAATAATACAAATGAATTTACAGGAAATATAGAAGAAAATTTAGATAATAATAGCATTTTAACAACTAATAATAGTAAAATTTCAAGTGAGCAAGAGTTTAAAATTGTCAAAAACTATCAAAATAATTTACCTAATGTTATTGATGTAAAAACAACTATGCTTGGAGTTTTAGGAATTTTCGGAATTTTAGTTTTTATTGCCATAATTGTATTAATCATAACTTTTAGTATTTTTACTGTATATAATGCAAATAATGATAATATAGCTTCTGGTATTTATATAAAAAATGTTGATGTTTCTAATCTATCAAAAGATGAGGCTAAAGAAAAAATTTCAAGTTATATAAATGAAAATTTACCTGAAAATATTGCATTAAAGCATAATGATTACGAAACTTCAATTCCATTATCATCTCTTAATTTAAGTTTTGATATTGATTCTGCAGTTGATTCTGCTTATTCAATTGGAAAAAATGAAAATATTTTAAAAAATAGCTTTCAAGCAATAAAAACTATGTTTACACACACCAATATTGAACCTTCTTATAGCATAGATCTTGAGCAATTAGAAACTTCTTTAAAAGATATTTCTTCAAAATTGCCAGACACTGTAAAGGAAAGTGGATATTATATTGAAGGAAAAAATTTAATTATAACACCAGGAAGTGAAGGAAATATAGTTAATGTAAGTCAAATGGTTTCTTACATAAAAAACGGCTTAGCGAATTTAACTTTAAAAGATAGAGTTTTAGATATTGCCACAGTAGTTGAGCAACCTTCAAAAATAAATATTGATAAAATTTATGAAGAAATTTATAAAGATCCTGTCGATGCTTACTATACTCAAGAACCTTATGCAGTTTTTCCTAGTGAAAATGGTATGGATTTTGCGATTTCCTTAGATGAAGCTAAAGCTATGCTTGAAGAACCTAAAGATGAATATGTAATTCCTTTAAAAATATTATACCCTAATGTAACTACAAATATGATCGGAACAGAGGCTTTTCCTGATTTACTTTCTACATATTCTACCAAATATTCTACTAGGGATAGAGACAGAACAACAAATTTACAATTAGCAGCAAATAAAATAAATGGAACTGTTTTAATGCCTGGTGAAATTTTTTCATATAATCAAGTTGTCGGTGAAAGAACTATTGCAGCAGGATACAAGGAAGCACCTATTTATGTTAGTGGAGAAGTTGTAGACGGTTTAGGTGGAGGAATTTGCCAAATAACTTCAACATTATATAATGCTGTACTATATGCAAACTTAGGTATTGTTTCTAGAAGTAATCATCAATTTGTTCCTTCTTATGTAACTGCTAGTAGAGATGCAACTGTAGTTTATGGAGCTATTGATTTTAAATTTAAAAATACCAGAGATTACCCAATAAAAATTACTTGTAGTGTTTCTAACGGAATTGCAACTTTCAATATATATGGTTTAAGAGGTGATAATGAATATGATGTAGAAATCTCTTCAAGAGTTACTAGTACAACAGCTAATGCAATTTACTCTGAAGCTTATAGGATATTAAAACAAAATGGGCAAGTTGTAAAATCCGAACTGCTTTCTAGGGATACTTATAAAAGACATTAGAATTGCAATTTTCTATAACTTAAAAATATAATTTTGTAAATTCGATTATCAATATTTTAAAAAATCATTATAAGAAACTTAAGGTTTGCATAAATTTTATGATATACTCGAAATTACTAAAACATACCTTTATGGTAAAATTTTGTTTTACACTTAAATTTTACCATAAAGGTATCTTTTTTAGAGTGTGTAAATTTTTTTGTGTAAATCGATTTTACCTTTTATGAAATTATATATTATTTTATGAGCAA
>USFW01000036.1 GCA_900553985.1 uncultured Clostridium sp. | reverse complement strand
TATAAAAATCATCTGATCTTTTTATAAAAAGAAAAATGCAAATCAGATTTAACACTTTTACAAAAATAGTTTTCTGTGAAATAAATTTATAATTTTCAAATGCCTCATTTATCCATTCAATATAGAAAATGTATGAAATAAGATGAATGGAATTTATTAAAAGTATATCCCTTAGTAAAATATCACTATTAAATTTAAAATATACATAAGATAAATATATAACTGTTATAAAAATACTGCTTACAGTCGAAATAAGAAATAATTCTGTAAATAATTTATTTCTTTTTTTCTCATCATTTTTCACACGGCTTATTTCTCTTAAACCATAAGTATACACTCCAAATCCAGCAAAGATAAAAAAATACCCAACAATAGATTGTGAAAACTCTATCTGCCCCATAATCTCTGGCTTAAATATTCTGTAAATATATGGTACTGAAATTACAGGAATAAAAATTCTAAGTATTTCAAGAGAAAACTTATATATAATATTCTTTAAGATTGAATTAGTCATCTGCATTTAATTTTTTCCTATTCTTTCCAACTCTTTTTCAAAAAAACATTTTTTATTTAATATTATTTCTTTAGCATGCCACACTCTATCTTTTTCTGGCGGAAGTTCCATATATGTATCTCCATAAAGCTCTTTTAAATAGGCATCTGCATTATTCGGGCAAGGAAACTTGTGACCTTCAAATTCTATTTCTGAAAGAGGAAATATATTTTTCAATGAATGAATTTCTTTAAAAGAATATTTATATCCTAAATAATTTATTTTTATTTTACTTGAAAATAAAAAATTAAATATATTTTCTGCTATATAAAAAACATTTAATTTTTTTAATATAAACTTAATTTTTTTATATTTACCTCTTTTTTCAACTAAATCTTTAATTTTTAAAAGAAGATTATATAATTTTCTATGATTAATTGCTGAATTTTTTAAATAATTCATCACAAATATATCCACAAATATCCCTTGATGATATTTTTCATTTATATTTTCTCCTTCTTCTACAAAAATAGAATTTCTCTCCCTAATTTTAGAATATTTAAAAAGAACTTCTAAATCAGTTTGCTTATTATCTAAAAAATACTCCAATTTTAATTCTTGTTTTGCAATATTTAAGAACTTATTATAATCTTCTGGTAACATACAAATATCAATATCATCATCCCATGGAATAAAACCTTTATGTCTAACTGCTCCTAAAAGAGTCCCGCTGTCTATCCAATAATTAATATTATTTTTTTTACAAATTTTGTCTATCTCTATTAAAATATTTGTCATTACACTTTTTGCTCTTTTTAATTCTTCTTTATTTACCATGTATATCTCTCCATTAATTTTATATAACTATTTATATTGTAAGTTAATTTTTTTATTATTTTTTCTTTTAACTTTTTCTAATATATACTTAAATAAAGCATAACCATTATTAAAATAATTTGAAAGACTGTTAAAAATAATCTTTTTTATAATCTCTCTTCAATTTTAACCATACATACCTCATTTTTTATTAAAATCAATACATAAATATTATTTATTATTCTTATAACTTAATATAATATAACAAATAACTATACCACTTAAGAAACTATCTATTAAATATGCAAAAGAACTCATTAAATCTCCTCTTAAAATAAATATTTCCATAGATAACATAATCAAATAAAAAACGACAAAATAATTTTTTTCTCTGTAATTCCAATATAATTTATCAAATCTGGCATTTATATAAGCTATAAAAATTATAAATAAAACTATGCCTATATATCCAAAATTAATATATCCTTCTCCAAAATAATTCATTGCTATATTTGAATAAGTTAAATCTGCTCTTTCTGCTAAAAGAGTACCACTTCCTATTGGTTTTTCTTTCCAAATATTTCTTGGTACCCAGAATAAAATTACTTATAAAAGTACCTTAATCGTATTTTTTATTTAAATTAATATATATCAAAAAAATTCATACATAATATTAAAAATATAACTATTTTTAAAAAATTTTTACTTACCTTTTGTTTATTCAAAATTTACTCCTAAAATTATTTTTTCTATTCTTCTCACAAAATTTTCTTTCTTAAAATTCTCTATTCCACATTTATAATTACTTTTAATAAAACTACTATCGTCTTTTATTTTTTCAATAGCTAAATAAATACTTTTAATATCTTTAGCAACACATAAAACTCCATTTATTTCATTTTGAAATATATCACATATTCCACCCTGATTTGTTGTTATTACACTACAACCTGTTACATATGCTTCAAGTATTGAAATTGGCTGTCCCTCATTAGAATAATATGTCGGGAGAATAAAAATATTATTTTTCAATAATAGTTTTTTCTTCTTTTCTCCATTTACTATTCCATGATAGATTAATTTATTTGGATATTTTTTTAAATATTCTTCAACTATATCTTTTATTTCTGGCTCTATTGCTCCTGCAATATTAAATTCAATTTCATTTTCATTAAATCTTTCTGAAACTTTTAATACTTCAAGTATTCCTTTTTCTTTCATTAAATTACTTAAATAAAGTATTTTTCTTTTTTTATTTTTATTAAATCTTTCAAATTTTTCTTCTATCTCTTTTTCAGTTGCTATTACATAATCCTGTACACCATTTTCACAGACAAAAATTTTATTTTCTTCAATCAAATCTTTAAACATATTTCTTAAAGAATTTCCTAAAACTATCACTCCTGATAATCTTTTAAAAAAATAGTTCAATATATTTTGCTTTTTAGGTGAAAGGTTATTATAAACATTTCTAAAATTTCCACCATGAATATGAATATAACAAGGTACTTTTTTCATAAAACCTAAAATCATATATGGAGAAAATCTCATAAATCCTAAAAAACTTTGTCCTGGTGTCATATAAATAACATCATATTTAGAAAATAAAATATGGAAAATTTCTGTAAAGAAAGATAAAAATATTTTTAAAAATTTTCCAAGCTTAAATTTCCCCTGTTCCTTTTTATCTGTAAAATCTAAATTTTTTAATGTATTGATAAAAGAAACATCATACTTCTTACTTAAGCCCTCATATAAAGTTTGATTTGCGATTGTCTGCCCGTTAAGACCTTTATTCCCTATTGGAAAAGGACCTAATAATAAAATTTTTTTCATTAATATTTTCTCCATACCATTTTATTTACTATTCCTGTATAACTTTGTATTATCTTTACAACTTTATCAGAAACATTTTCATCTACATAATCTGGAACTGGAATTCCCAAATCTTTTTCTTTATTCATTTCTACTGCAAGTTCTACTGCTTGTACAAGTCCATTATCTTCTATTCCTGCAAGAACAAAACATGCTTTGTCAAGTGCTTCAGGTCTTTCTGTACTTGTTCTTATGCAGACTGCAGGATATGGTTTTCCTATTGAAGTAAAAAATGATGATTCTTCAGGAAGTGTTCCACTATCAGAAATTACTGCAAAAGCATTCATCTGCAAACAGTTATAATCATGGAAACCTAACGGTTCATGCTGAATTACACGAGAGTCTAATTTAAATCCTGTCTGCTCTATTCTTTTTTTACTTCTTGGATGACAAGAATACAAAATCGGCATATCATATTTTTCTGCTATTGTATTTATTGCATTAAATAATGATAAGAAATTTTTTTCTGTATCAATATTTTCTTCTCTGTGAGCTGATAAAAGAATATATTTTCCTTTTTCAAGTCCTAGTCTTTCATGAATATTTGATGCTTCTATTTTATAAAGATTATTATGTAGCACTTCTGCCATCGGAGAACCTGTTACATAAGTTCTTTCTTTTGGAAGTCCGCAATCAGCCAAATATCTTCTTGCATGTTCTGAATAAGCCATATTTACATCTGAAATAATATCTACTATTCTTCTGTTTGTTTCTTCAGGAAGACATTCATCTTTACATCTGTTTCCTGCTTCCATATGAAAAATAGGAATATGTAATCTTTTTGCTCCTATAACTGAAAGGCATGAATTTGTATCTCCTAAAACTAAAACTGCATCAGGTTTTATTTCCGCCATAATTTGATATGATTTAGCAATAATATTTCCCATTGTTTCTCCCAAATCTTTACCAACAGCTTCCATATAAATATCTGGATCTTCCAATTCTAAATCATGAAAGAAAACTCCATTTAAGTTATAATCATAATTTTGTCCTGTATGTGCAAGTAAACAGTCAAAATATTTTCTGCATTTTTTTATTACTGCTGCAAGACGAATTATTTCTGGTCTTGTTCCAACAATAATTAAAAGTTTTAATTTCCCATTATTTTTAAATGAAACTATATTTTCCAATATTTTCTCCTTTTAATTTTTTAAAATAAAATATTTATATATGGATAATATCCATATTGTTTTAATAATTGATTTATTAAAACTAATATAAAATATGTAATTACAAATAACTTTAGAATATTTTTATTAAGCTTTTTATTTTGTTGCTTTATTAAAATAGGAAATAAAATACATTCTAAAATTCTTCCATTATTCGTTAATCTTCCCATTATAATTTCAAACGGAAATAAAAAATACAATAATATTGAAAATACATACATTATAAAAATTTTATTTTCAAAATTATCTCTATTTTTATAAAATGTTAAAACAACTATAAAGGGTATTAATCTTGTTAGTAAACCAAATGGTAATAATTGTAAACTTTGAGTATAAATATTAAAATGTACTCCTTTACCAATTATATTTAATATTATACTTATATATTTTACTGAGTATATCATACAAAATCTTAATATTAAACAACCTATTGTTATAAATACTATTATTTTCTTATTTATATTTTTTATAATTTTTTTTATTTTATAAAATATAAAAAATAGCAATAACAAAATGCTTGATATATGAAAATTAATTCCTACCATATTTAATAGTATTGGTAAATTATATTTTCTTTTTTTCATTAAATACAATCCAATAAATACAAATGCCATTGATATTAATTGTCTATATGCACTACAAAGATATATTATGTATCCACAATATAAAATAAATAGGGAACAATAGTAATTTTTTGATAATTTATATAAAAAATAGCAAATTAAACTTAAAAATAAAACTATATGAAATACTCTAAAAATTTCATAACTTAATCCTATTTTTACGAATAATTTCATATATAGCTTAAAAAATAATTCGCCGTGAATATTATTTAATAAGACATTTGCTTTATGTTGATTAAAATGTATCAAATATCCATTATAATCAGCTCCTATTTTAGAAAAACCTAAAAATGCTATTAAGTATAGAGAAAGAAAAACTTTATATTTTTTAGTAAAATATAGTAAAATACATAATATGGGAAAAAGAAAATAAATACAATCTACTTTATAAAAGTTCATCTCTATACCTCTTCAAAATATGTATCAGGTTTTTCTGGATTAAAACATTCATTACACCACATAACAGTTACAAGGTTTTCTGTTTTGCTTGTATTAATAATATTGTGAGTATATCCAGGAATCATATCTACAACGGTCATCTCTTTTCCATTTACTTTATATTCAACTATTTCATCTGTTCCTATTTTACGAAGTTGAATTATTCCTTCTCCTGCAACAACTAAGAATTTCTCATTTTTAGTATTGTGCCAATGTTGCCCTTTAGTTATTCCAGGTTTGCTTATATTTATACTTACCTGTCCTCTGTCTAAACTTTTTACTATTTCTGTAAAACTTCCTCTATTGTCTTCATTCATTTTTAAAGAATAGCTGAAATCTTTAGGATCTAAGTATGAAAGGTAAGTTGAATAAAGTTTTTTACTGAAACTTCCCTCTATCATATTAGGAATAAATAGATTTTTTCTACTTTCTTTAAATTCATAAAGAAGATCTACTATCTCTCCTAAAGTTACATGGTGAACTTCAGGAACATAACAGTATCCTTTTTCATCTTTAGTTTCATTTCCATTTATTGCTCTTAATAATTCTTCTACTAAATCATCAATGTATACTAAATCAAGTTCTGTATTTCTATCATTTACTTGAATAGGAAGATTATTTGCAATATTGTTACAGAAAGTAGCAACAGCAGAATTGTAATTAGGTTTGCACCATTTTCCAAAAAGATTAGGAAAACGATAAATTAAAACTCTTACTCCTGTTTCTTTTCCATAATCTTTAAAAAGTTCTTCTCCTGCAAGTTTACTTTTTCCATATTCACTTCCTGCATATCTTCCTTCAAGAATTGCTTGAACAGATGATGAAAGCATAACAGGACAATTATTTTTATATTTTTTAAGTAAGTTTAAAAGTTTTTCTCCAAAGCCAAAATTACCTTTCATAAATTCAGAATTATCTTTTGGTCTGTTTACTCCTGCAAGATTAAAAACAAAATCTGCTTTTTTGCAATATTCTTCTAATTCTATTTCTGTATTATCAATATCATATTCAAGAATTTCTAAATCACTTGAAAATTTATGAACTCTGTCTTTTCCATCTCTGATATTTTTTAAATTCTCAACTAAATTTTTTCCAACAAAACCTTTAGCTCCTGTTATTAATATTTTCATAATTACCCTCTCTCTTATCTATTTTTCCATTTTTCAAGTTCTTCTCTAATATAAGCAAGAGAAAGTAATTTTTCTTTTACTTGTTCAACATCTAATAATTCTGTATTATTTGAATTAAATTCACTTAGAGTATTGCGCTCAACATTTCCTTCTTTAAAGTATTTATCATAGTTAAGATCTCTTTTATCGCATGGAACACGATAAAATTCTCCCATATCAATTGCATTTGCACATTCTTCATTTGTAAGAAGTGTTTCATACATTTTTTCCCCATGACGAATACCAATTACTTTTATTTCATGTCCTGGTGCAAATAATTCTGTTACAGCTTTAGCTAAAACTTCTATTGTACAAGCTGGAGCTTTTTGAACTAAAATATCTCCACTAATTCCATTTTCAAAAGCAAATAGAACTAAATCTACTGCCTCATCAAGGCTCATAATAAATCTTGTCATAGTTGGTTCTGTAATTGTAATTGGATTTCCTTGTTTAATTTGTTCTATCCATAAAGGAATTACACTTCCTCTTGAACACATAACATTTCCATATCTTGTACAACATATTTTTGTATCTTCAGGATTAACTGTTCTTGATTTTGCAACAATTACTTTTTCCATCATTGCTTTGGATGTTCCCATTGCATTTACAGGATAAGCTGCTTTATCTGTAGAAAGACAAACAACATTTTTTACTCTTGCTTCTATAGCTGCTGTTAATACATTTTCTGTCCCTATTACATTTGTTTTTACAGCTTCTACTGGAAAAAATTCACATGATGGAACTTGTTTAAGAGCTGCAGCATGAAATATATAGTCCACTCTATGCATAGCATTTTTAACAGAACTAATATCTCTTACATTTCCTATATAGAATTTTATTTTTCCTGCAACTTCAGGCATTTTAGCCTGAAATTCATGTCTCATATCATCTTGTTTTTTTTCATCTCTTGAAAAAATTCTAATTTCTTTTATATCTGTTTTTAAAAAACGATTTAAAACAGCATTTCCAAAAGAACCAGTTCCCCCAGTTATTAATAAAGTTTTATCTTTGAATAAACTCATTATTTCTCAACCTCTTTTATAATAGTTTTATAGGCTTTATCTACACCTAAATATTTTTCATAATATTTTCTTCCATTATTTCCTAATGTTTTTCTTAAACTTTCATTATTATATAGTTTCATAAACTGATTATATAGTCCTTCTATATTACCAGCTTCTGCAAATAATCCACCTTTAACTTTATTTTGTAAAAAATTTCCATAATCTTCTGCAGCACATCTATCAAGACTAGCAAGTATCGGTAAAGAAAGTTTAAAATAATCAGTTGTTTTTGATGGAAAATTAGGTACTGTAAATCTTTCATCTAAACTTACAAGTCCAATATCACAAGAAGCTGTTATTTTTTCATAATCTTCTCTTGGAACTTGATTGATAAAAGTTACATTCGAAAGATTATTTTCTTTAGCTAATTTTTCCAATCTTTCTTTTTCTGATCCATTTCCAATAAATAAAAATTTTATTTTTTTATTTTCCAAACTTCTTTGAGCTAAAGATAAAATATTTTCCAATTTTTGAGGTTTCCCCATATTTCCACCAAAAATTGCAATAAATTCATCTTCTGAGAAACCATATTTATTTCTAATTTCTTTTTTATTAATTTCAACATTAGGCTTTATTATTGCCCAATTTCTTAAAAGTTTAATTTTACTTTCATCTAAGTATGAGTAATTTTCCTTTAAATAATTCACATTTCCTTCTGACATACACCATATACAATCATATGTTAGAAACATTTTCTTTTCATTGTATTTAAAATAAGAAAATAATAAATTATTATTTAAAATTCCAATATCTTTTGCATTTTGTGGAAATATATCCCATAAAATAAGATGAGCAGGACAATTAAAGTATCTCTTTAAAGGATTTATTAGTTTTTCTGTTGATATAAAAGGAGTGTGAGTAATAATTAAATCGTATTTTTTATTTCCTAGATATTTTATGATTTCTTTTTTTAATTTAGAAATCATAGTTAAAGAAGTAATTCCTTTTTCAATTTTATTTGAAACATTGAAATAATCTCCTGTTTTAACTCTTAAAACCTCATATCCATTTTCTATTTTTATTTGAGTTTCTTTTTTATATTTTTTTTCAAGTATAGTAACAACTGTTACATTATTTCCCTGCTTAAAAAACTCATCTGATAAATCTTTAGTCAAAGTAGAATCATTGGGATTTTCTGAATGTCTTAAAAAAATAAATAAAATATTCTTCATTATTTTTCATCACCAATCATTTTTCTAATTCCATCTTCATAACTTATTTTTGGAATATAATTTAATGTTTCTTGTGTTTCCTTATTTTCAAATTGTAGACTTCCATAAAGTCTTACCATTATATTTGGTTTCAACTTTGTAAGTAACCAGAAGAATGGTTGAATTAATGGAATATTTAGTCTTTTTAAACTATATGCTTTTTCTATTCCTTCAAATATTTCTTTTAGTGATAAATTCTTTTCATCAAGAGGAAGAAATACTCCTTGAGTTTCTTTATCTATAACTAAACTTGTAAGATACATAAGATTTTCTATATTTACTAAACTTCTTCTGTTTTTATCATAGTTAAAAGGTAAAATTGGAAGCTTTTTAATAAGTTTTATAAGATTTTCCATATTCCCTTTTACACCTTTTCCATAAACCATAGGTGGTCTTATAATTCCAACTTTGAAATTTTCACTTTCAAGAGATTTAAGTATTTTTTCTGCCTCCCATTTGCTTTCTCCATATGGGTCATTTTTAGGATTACAAGGAGAATTTTCATTTAAAACAATATTATGATTATATAAATCTCCATCATATCCATAAACTTTTACTGTACTATAAAAAACAAAATGTTTTACTCCATGTTTTTTACTTTCCTCTGCCATTTTTTTAGTCAGTTCTGTATTTACTTCAAAATATTTTTCTCTTGGCGCTCCATTCATTTGATGTACTAGAGCTGCAAGATGAAGAACACAATCAACACCTGTGAAATCTAATTCTTCAGGTTTTACTTTTAATAAATCTACAGGAATAATGTTATATTTATCTTTATATCTTTCTATAAAGTTACTCCCTATAAATCCACTAGCTCCTGTTATCATAAGAGTTTTCTTTTCCATTAATACTCAACCCCTATTTTTTTCTCTATTTCTTTTTTCTTATCTAATAACTCTTTATTTTTTACAATACTGTTATCATTAACCTTATTTATAATTTTTAAAAATGTTGCAATTATAAGATAAATATCATTCCAGAAATTTCTTGTTTCAACATAATAAAGATTAAGATCTATTTTGTAAGGCATTATTTGCTCAATATAGAATTTTTCAGGATCTTTAACTTGATTCATAAGATATTCTTCATCTGAAAAAACTATACTTGCTGGAGAAGATATTCCACTTCTCACTTTAAATATTCCCTTATCTCTTTCTGAATAATATTTAAGTCTTCTTGGAAGTTCAGGTCTTGGTCCAATAAAACTCATATCTCCCATTAAAATATTAAAAAGTTGTGGAAGTTCATCAAGTTTTGTTTTTCTTATTATTTTTCCTATTGGAGTAATTGCACTGCTGCTTCCTTTAACTTGTATTCCTTTTGCATCTTTATCAAAATCTGTTCTCATACTTCTAAATTTATAAATTGTAAACTCTCTAGCATTAATAGTAAGTCTTCTTTGTTTAAAAAAAATTGGACCTTTTGAAGTAAGTTTTATTATTATTCCAACTATTATCATTATTGGAAAAAGAAATATTATCCCAACAAATGAAGCCACAATATCAAATAATCTTTTAAAAAACATCTCCTACCCCTTTATTTTACTATTTCTCTCTATTATCCTTCCCATATCTATCATTGCTCCTGAAGAGATTTTGCTTTCACTTCCAACTAAAATCCTATATGAAAGATGACTGTAATCTCCAATATAAGAATTATGCTCTACTATTGTCCCTGTATTTATTATGCAACCTTTTCCTATTTCACATTCAGGATTAATAACTGTTATAGCTCCTATATAAGTTCCATTTCCTACTTTACTTATAGAACTTATATATGCTGTTTTATGAATAATAGATATAAGATTTTCTTCGCCTAATTCTTTAGCAATTTTTTCACGAAATTTATTGTTACCAAGCGCTATATGAAATTTTTTATCTTTAAAATTCACAAAATCTTTTATATTTCCAAGTTTTTTTATTCCATGAATTTCATTAATATCTCCATCATCAAGAAAGCCTATAATTTTTATATCTGTATTTGGATTAGATAAAACTGCATCTAAAACTACTTTTCCATGTCCACCTGCACCAATTAAAATAACTTCAGTCATTAGTTATATTTCACTTCCTTGTAAGAAACTACAAGTTGTTTCATAACTTTTTTAATCTCATCAATATTTGGATTTTTAATACTCTCTTCCAACTTATCAAAGTATTCAGTTATATCAACTGCACCATCTTCTATTTTTGTAATAAATATTTTCTTATTATCTGTCTTTATTGCAGAATTTACATCATAAAGAAGTTCTTCAAAAAGTTTTTCTCCAGGTCTAAGTCCTACAATATCAATTCCAACATTTGCATTTGAAAGTTTTATCATACTCATAGCAAGATCATAGATTTTTACTGGTTTTCCCATATCAAGAATAAAAATCTCTCCACCTTTTCCTATTGCCCCAGCTTCAATAACAAGCTGAGCTGCTTCAGGAATAGTCATAAAATATCTAGTTATATCTTTATGAGTAACTGTAAGATTTTTTCCTTCTGAAATAAGTTTTTTAAATATTGGAATAACTGAACCATTGCTTCCAAGTACATTTCCAAATCTTACTGCCATAAATTTTGTATTTTTAGAAACCTTATTCATATGTTCTATTACAAGCTCACAAGCTCTTTTACTTGCTCCCATAAGGTTTGTAGGGTTAACCGCTTTATCTGTAGAGATAAGAACCATTCTTTCTACACCATATTTATCTGCGCACTCTGCAACTTTCTTTGTACCAAATATATTATTTTTTATAGCTTCTTCTGGGTTATGCTCCATAAGAGGTACATGTTTATGAGCTGCTGCATGAAATACTACATTTGGTCTGTATTTATTAAATAGAAATTCCAGTTTATCTTTTTCCCTTATATTACATATTTCAGAAACTAAATCTAAGTTTGGATACTTTCTTTTAAGCTCCAGCGCTAAAAAATATGTATCATTTTCATTTACATCAAGAGTAATAAGCTGTTTTGGATTAAACTTTGCAATCTGTCTTGTAAGTTCTGAACCTATACTTCCAGCTCCTCCTGTTACAAAAATAACTTTTCCTTCTATAAGCCCTCTAATACTTCCATCATTTATAACAATTTCATCTCTTCCAAGAAGATCTTCTATTCTTACATCTCTTATTTGTGAAGCAAGAGATTCATTTTCTAAAATTTCTGATATAGATGGAACTGTTTTTATTTTTACTCCATCAAGTTTTT
>USFW01000035.1 GCA_900553985.1 uncultured Clostridium sp. | reverse complement strand
TGTTATATTGGGCAACAGACAAGGTATTAATAGGTGCTGTTTTAGGTACAGTTGCAGTAGCTATTTATAATATTGGAGGTACATTTACTTCAATGTTACAAAATATGTCATCTGCGATCAGTGGAGTTTTTGGAACTAGGGTGAACATAATGTTTTTTGGGAAAGAACCAATAGAAAAATTGTCAGAATTATTAATAAGAATTGGAAGGCTGCAATATTATATAGTTTCACTGATATTATCAGGATATATTGTATTTGGACAGATTTTTATTAATATATGGGCAGGAAAAAATTATTCACAGGCATATATTATAGGATTATTAACGATGATACCACTTGCTGTTCCATTGATTCAAAGTATTGCGTTTTCGGTAATTTCAGCACAAAACAAACTAAAATTCAGAACAATTGTATATGCAATAATTGCAGTATTAAATGTAATAGGAACGATTTTAGCAATGCCAAAGTTTGGAATTATTGGTGCAGCAGTATGTACAGCTGCAGCGTTTGTTGTGGGAAATGGAATTTTAATGAATTGGTATTATTGGAAAATTATAAAATTAGATATTATAAACTTTTGGAAAAATATTATAAGAATTAGTATTGCACCAATAACAATGATAATTGTAGGAAAATTAACATTTAAATATATCAATGTACAAAATCTTCGAATGTTGTTAGTGCTTGGCATAATGTATGTGATATTGTTTGGTATATGTTCTTGGATTTTTGAAATGAATGATTATGAAAAATCATTGATAAAGGGTATTTATAGTAGATTTGTAAGAAAATAATAAATATAAAATAAAAAACCAATTAAAAAGCAAAGTATATATATGTCAAAATATTTCATAGAGAAAATGGTCATTGGCTGGAAACCATTAAATACAATATATAGAAATTTCACTTTTTAAGGTCTTTTCTTGAACTAAACAGTAGGGAAAAGCGGTTGAACCGTTAAAACTTTAATGAGATTAGTAAAAGAAAACATAGATACTAATGAATTTAGGGGGTACCACGAATGATAACCATTTCGTCCTAGAAAGATAAGGAAGAAATGGTTTTTTGATGTATAAAAACATATTACTAATGAAAATTAAATTTTAAATAAAGTTTAATAAAGGATGTTGATAATATGAAAGAAACAAAAAAATTAGAATTTTATTTTGATGCTAATACTTTTTCAAAAGATATACTCGAAAAAACTTTAAAAGAAGTAAAAAGGGATTTTCCACAAAAACAAATAAATTCCAAGTTATATAAAAATAAATTTGGTACATACATTTTAAAAGTTGAGTTTTGTGATAAAGATAATTACTTTACTAAAATGAAGGAAAAAAGAAAGCAAAAGAAGGATTTATCGATTTATGAAAAAAATGAAAAAGTTAAAAAGATATCAGAAAAAAGTGAAATAAAAGATTTGAAAAAGATAGCTAAGAAGAAAAGAAAGATTCAAAGGCAATTAAAAATTGAAGAACAGAGAAGTTTAATGAAGCAAAATAAAATTCAAGAAAAATTACAAAAAGAAGAAATGTATAGAATTAAATTAGATAATAAAAAGGCTAAGAAACAGCAGATACATAAAATTAAAACGGATAACAAGAAAGCCAAGAAACAACCAATAAATAAAATTAGCTTGGATAATAGAAAAGTTAAAAAACAAAAAAATAAAATACATAATGTAGAGCAAATCTATGGTACAAGGATATATGGACAGTATAAAAATACTGGAACATATAGACCTATATAAGTGAAAGGGAGGATAAAAATGGAAGAAAACATTAAAAATATCAAAGAAAGTTCAATTAAGGAAATTACAGAAAGCAAAGACTTAAAAAACTTAAATGATTTAAGGGTAAAATATCTAGGAAAAAAAGGAGAATTAACATTAGTATTAAGGGGTATGGGAAAATTATCTCCTGAAGAAAGGCCAGTTATAGGAAGCTTAGTAAATAAAGTGAGAGATGAATTAGAAAATTTAATTCAAGAAAAAGAAAAAGAGCTAAAAAAACAAGAATTACAAAAAAGATTAGAGAATGAAGTTATAGATGTAACTGAACCAAGCAAAAAAATTGAGTTAGGTTCAAAACATCCAATAACTCAAATAATTGAAGAAGTAGAAGAAATTTTCTTAGGAATGGGATATAAAATAGCAGATGGTCCAGAAGTAGAAAAAGCTATATATAACTTTGATAAATTAAATACACCACCAGACCATCCAGCAAGGGATGTACAAGATACATTTTATATTAATGAAAAATTAGTTTTAAGAAGTCAAACATCACCAGTTCAAGCAAGAGTTATGGAAAATGAAAAACCACCAATTAAAATAATATGTCCAGGAACAGTGTACAGATCTGATAGTGTAGATGCTACACATTCGCCAGTTTTCCATCAAGTAGAAGGTTTAGTTATAGATAAAAACATTTCAATGGCTGATTTAAAAGGAACATTAGAAATGTTTGCTAAGAAATGTTTAGGAGAAAATACTAAAATAAGATTTAGACCACATCATTTCCCATTTACAGAGCCTTCAGCAGAAGCAGATGTTTCTTGTTTCGTATGTGGAGGAAAAGGGTGTAGAGTATGTAAAGGCGAAGGATGGATAGAACTTTTAGGATGTGGAATGGTTCATCCAAATGTATTAAGAAATTGTGGTATAGACCCAGAAGAATATTCAGGTTTTGCTTTTGGATTTGGAGTAGAAAGAATTGCCATGGCAAAATTCGGAATAGATGATATGAGATTATTATTTGAAAATGATGTAAGATTTTTAAAACAATTTTAGTCAATAATTTAGAAAATAAGTTTAGACTACACAATTATATAATCAAATGCAAAACAACATACATAATAGATGTAATTTTGCAATAGATATATAACTTAAAGTAAGTTAAGAAAGGAATGAAATTTATAATGAAAGCAAGTATGGAATGGTTAAAAGAATATAGTGATATAGATGTAGATGCTGTAAAATTAGGAGATATTTTAACAATGACAGGTTCTAAAGTAGAAACAATAGAACAAAGAGGAAATGATATAAAAAATGTTGTTGTAGGAAAGATATTAGAGATTGTAAAACATCCAGATTCAGACCATTTAGTTATAACACAAATGGACTTAGGAGATGAAAAAGTACAAATAGTTACAGGTGCAGATAATATAAAAGTTGGTGATATTGTACCAGTAGCTAAAGATGGGTCTGAACTTCCTGGGGGTGTTAAAATAAAAAAAGGAAAATTAAGAGGAATCGATTCTTGTGGAATGATGTGTTCAGTTGGAGAGTTAGGGTTAGATATAAATCAATATACAGGACAAATTGAACATGGAATAATGATATTAGATAAAAATCTTGAAAATAAATTAGGAGAAGATATAGTAGATATTCTTAACTTAAGAGAAGATATAATAGATTTTGAGATTACTCCTAACAGACCAGATTGTTTAGCTATTGAAGGATTGGGGAGAGAAACAGCAGTTTCATTAGGGAAAGAATTTAAAAATCCTAGAAAAAATATTGACGAGTTAAAAATAGAAGATAAAAATGAAATAGAAGGACTAAAAGTAGAGATAGAAGCACCAGACCTATGTTATAGATATATTGCAAGAGTTGTAAAAAATGTTAAAATAGCTCCATCTCCAGAATGGTTAGTTAGAAGATTAAATGCTTGTGGAATAAGAAGTATAAATAATATAGTTGATATTACAAATTATGTAATGCTAGAAATGGGGCAACCTATGCATGCTTTTGATATTAACTCTATTGAAGGAAAACATATAGTAGTAAGAAGAGCAAAAAATGGAGAAAAAATAACAACATTAGATGAAGAAGAAAGAACACTTGATGAAAATGATTTAGTAATAGCAGATGAAACAAAACCAGTAGCTATTGCAGGTGTGATGGGAGGAATAAACTCAGAAATAGAAAAAGACACTGAAACAGTAGTATTTGAATCTGCATCATTCTATGGAGGAGCTGTAAGAAAAACTGCTAAAAAAGTAGGACTAAGAACAGAAAGTTCATCAAGATTTGAAAAGGGCTTATCACCAGAAAATGCATTAAGAGCAATTAACAGAGCTATGGAATTAGTGGAAGAAATAAATGCAGGAGAAGTAGTAGAAGGAAAAATTGATGTATATCCAACAAAACAAAAAACTAACAAAATAAACTTAGATTATGATAGAATAAACAAGTTATTAGGAACAGAAATATCAAAAGAAGAAATGATAGATACTTTAGAAAAATTAAATATAAAAGTTGAGAATGATATTGCAATAGCACCATATTTTAGAACAGATATAGAACAATTAGCAGATATTGCAGAAGAGGTTTTAAGATTTTATGGATATGATAAATTAGATACAACATTAGTAGAATCAGATACAACAATAGGAATTAGAAATAAAGAACAAAAAATAGAACAAAAAATAAAAAATGTCTTAGTAAATAGTGGGCTTTCAGAAATTTATACATATGGTTTTGTAAGTGATAAAGATTTAGAAAAATCTAAGATAAATAAAGATTTAAAAGAAACATCAATATTAATACAAAATCCACTAAGTGATGAATATAGATTAATGAGACCATCTACAATTCCAAGTATGATGCAAACACTAGCAACAAATGCAAACAAGAAGAATTCAAGTGCCAAGTTATTTGATATATCTAAAAGCTATAAAAATATAAATAATGAAGTAGAAAATGGCGAAGTTCCACTGCAAGAAAATATATTAACAATAGGTATGTATGGAGATGACATTGATTTTTATACAGTAAAAGGATTAATAGAAAATGTATTGGAAACATCATCTATAAACAGATATGATATAGTAAGAGAAACCGAAAATGAGTCATATCATACAGGAAGATGTGCTAATATTAAAGTTGGAATAGATGTGATTGCAACCATTGGAGAAGTACATCCTGAAGTTTTAGATAATTATGGAATAGAAAAGAGAGCATATTTAGCAGAAGTTAATTTAAGTAAAGTTACTAAATACTCTAAGGTTAATAAAAAATATGTAGAAGTTCCAAAATTTCCAGCAGTAGAAAGAGATATTGCAATTATTGTTGATGAAAAAGTAGAAGTTGGACAAATAGAAAAAATAATAATTAAGAAAGCTAAAAAACTTTTAGAAAAAATGCAATTATTTGATATTTATAGAAATGAAAAATTAGGAGACAACAAGAAGAGTGTGGCATATTCATTAATTTTTAGAGATAAAAATAGAACACTAAGTGATGAAGAAATAAATGTTGTTATGGAAAACATAATAGGTGAGTTACAAAAAACATTAAATGCCGAATTAAGGAAATAATTAAATAAAATCCTTATCATAAATCTTTTTTATGATGGGGATTTTTAATCTTTATGTAAATGATAATTTTTGCCTATTTGAAGGTATAATATTAATGAATAATTTAAATACTTGTTGAAAGAATTGAGCATATATAGTATAATAACAATGATACAGTATAAACAGTGCGTTTTATTTTTAAGGAGGAAAAAAATGCGGAGTAGAGTGAAGATAGGAACAAAAATAAGAATTATGGAATTTTTATCACAAAATGTTGCTTTATGTAGAATTCAAGAAAAGGTAGGAACAGATACTTTATTCATCTTAGGTGAAGGAATGTCAATGACTATTAAAGAAAATGAGGTAATTGAGCATGATCCATTTTTATCAATTCCAGATAATAATGAATTTGTAGATCGGCTAAATGGTGATGTTGTTGAAATGTATTTTATGTTTTCATGTAAAGGATTAAATGCAGCTGGAAAAGATTTAGCAGGTTATATAGAAAATTGTGCCAATTTAAAGTATAAAAATGTTGTATTGATAGGTCATTCAAAAGCTGGTGTATGTTTTGCAAATGCAGCTAGATGGTTCAAAGGAAAAATAGGTATAATTTTTATTTCTTCACCATTTAAGGGAACATCAATAGCTAATAAAGAAGAGATGAAAAAAAGAATGTCAGAATTTGAATATAGGATTTATAGCAAATACTTTAAGGATCATCAAGTAGATAGAGATATTATTCCTAATTCTGAATTTCTATGCAATGCTGATTTTTCTGGAGTGAAAAAACATATTTGCTTGAATATAGTTTCTATACTTGAAACTGTAAATTCTTTAGAAGATGTTGGTTGTAACTATTTAAGCAAGGTTTTAAACTTGGGAAAGTCAGATGGAATTGTTACAAAGGCTTCACAGGAAGCATTAAATTGTTCTAGAACGATTTATATTAATGCCTCTCATGCTAACTCAATGAAAAGAACTTTATCTATGAATTTAGATAAATATGTCTTGTAAGAGAAAAAGTACTAAAGTAGATATTAATACTTTAGTACTTTTTTGTTATTTTATAGGAAAGTCATAAATTAGATATTTTCTTACTAAAAATACTTGACAAATTACTGAAAATAGTGTAAAGTATATTAGCATTACATTTGAAAAGAGGTAGTATATATGGAGAAAAATGTAAAAATAAGTGTACTATGTGATTTATATGGCAATTTATTAACAGAAAAACAATTTGAATTCATAGATGACTACTATAACAAAGATTTATCTTTATCAGAAATAGCAGAGAATAAAAATATAACAAGACAGGCTGTTAGAGATAATATCAAAAAGGGGGAAAAAAAGCTTTTTGAATATGAAGAAAAGCTATTATTTATGAAAAGGATGTTGAAACAAGAAAAGAAAATTGAAAATATTTTATTGGAAATCACAAAAATCCAGAAAGAATATTCAGATGAGCAAGTTGCAAGTTTATTAGAACATATAAAAAATGAATTAAATTGTATCGCTTTATAATTTAAACTAAAGTGAAAATAGAATGGGAGTTGAAATATATGGCTTTTGAAGGATTATCTTCTAGATTACAAGAAATAACAAGAAAAATTAGAGGAAAAGCAAGAATTACAGATTCAGATTTAAAAGAAATGCTAAGAGAAGTAAAACTTGCATTATTAGAAGCAGATGTTAACTATAAAATTGTTAAAGAATTTATTAGTACCATTCAAGAAAAAGCTTTAGGGCAAGATGTTTTGAAATCATTAACACCAGGTCAACAAGTTGTAAAGATAGTAAAAGATGAATTAGTTCAATTATTAGGGGGAGAAACAAGTAAAATTAGTTTTACTCCAAATCCACCAACAATAATTATGCTAGTTGGGTTGCAAGGTTCAGGAAAAACAACAACAGCAGGAAAACTTGCAAATTTATTAAGAAAGCAAGGAAAGAAACCACTATTAGTTGCATGTGATGTATATAGACCAGCAGCTATTAAACAATTACAAGTTGTTGGAGCACAATTAAACATACCAGTATTTGCAAACGAAAACTCAAAAGATGTTGTTCATATTGCAAGACAAGCAATGTCAGTTGCGATGTCAAAATTAAATGATGTTGTTATATTAGACACGGCAGGTAGACTTCATATAGATGAAGAATTGATGGAAGAATTAAAAAACTTAAAATCCAATGTAAAACCACATGAAATATTACTTGTAGTAGATAGTATGACAGGGCAAGATGCAGTAAATGTAGCACAAAAATTTAGTGATACTGTTGGAATAGATGGAATTGTACTAACAAAACTAGATGGTGATACAAGAGGTGGAGCAGCATTATCAGTAAAGAATGTTACAGGAAAACCAATAAAATTTGCAGCAACAGGTGAAAAACTTAATGATATAGAAGAATTTCATCCAGATAGAATGGCACAAAGAATTCTAGGGATGGGAGATATATTATCAGTAATAGAAAAAGCAGAAGAGTCATTTGATTTAGAACAAGCTGAAAAGTTAGAAAAGCAAATGAAAAAGAAAGAATTAGACTTAGACGATTATTTATTACAAATAAGACAAGTTAAAAAAATGGGTTCTTTCTCATCATTGTTAAAACTAATACCAGGAATGAATCAAATAAAAGACCTAAAAGTAGATGATAAAGAATTTGAAAAAATAGAAGCAATTATTTGTTCAATGACAAAAGAAGAAAAAAGAAATACAAAACTTTTAAATGCAAGTAGAAGACAAAGAATTGCAAAAGGTAGTGGAACAACAGTACAAGACATTAATAAATTTATGAAATCTTTTGAAATGACACAAAAAATGATGAAACAAATGAAAAACAATAAAGGTGGAATGAAGAAATTAATGAGAGGTATTGATGAAAACGCTTTAAAAAATTTCAAATTTTAAAATTAAATAATATAATTTAGTTATTAACTTTTTAAATTTATAGATATAAAGTTAAAACAAAAAGTTTTAACACTGATTCGGGAGGTGAAAATAATGGTAAAAATCAGATTACAAAGACAAGGAAAGAAAAAAGCTCCATTTTATCACATTGTAGTTGCAGATTCAAAAGCTCCAAGAGATGGTAAAATAATTGAAAAATTAGGAACTTACAATCCAATGACAGAACCAGCAACAATAGTTTTAGATAAAGAAAAAGTTGAAAAATGGATAAAAAATGGTGCAAAACCAACAGATACAGTTAAAGCTTTAATCGAAAAAGCTAACTAATTTTTCTTTATATTACTTAAAATAAAACTCTTATAGGAACACCAAATATATAAAGTTAAAATTATTTATGAAATGTATCCTTAAGAGAAAGGAATGATAGTAAAAATGAAAGAAATATTAAAAACAATAATTTCAAACCTAGTCGAAAATAAAGATGCAGTTGAAATTGAAGAAGTAAAAGAAGATAAAACAATTACTTTTAAAGTTAAAGTTGCAGAAAGCGACATGGGTAGAGTGATAGGAAAGCAAGGCAAAATTGCACAATCTATCAGAACTGTAATGAAAGCAGTAGCAGGAAAAGAAAAAATGAAAGTTGCTGTTGAATTTATAGAAGAATAATTGGAGTAAAAGAATATGGTATCAGATTTAGAAATTGGTCAAATAGTAAATACATTTGGGATAAAAGGAATGATTAAAGTAAAACCTTTTACAGATGATATAAAAAGATTTGATGATTTAAAAAAAGTATATGTTGAAAAAAATAATACTAAAATTGAATATGAAATTGAAGAAGTAAAATATCATAAAGATATGGTTTTAATAAAATTTAAATCTATTGATACAGTAGAACAAGCAGAAAAACTAAGAAATAGTTATCTTAAAATTTCTAGAGATTCAGTAGAAGGTTTAGAAGAAGATAGATATTACATAGTAGATTTGATTGGAATAGATGTATATACAGATGAAAATATTTTATTAGGAAAACTCGAAGACATATTTAATACTGGTAGTAATGACATATATGTAGTAAAAAATGAATTAGGTAAACAAATTCTTTTACCAGCAATATCAGATGTTATTAAACAAATTGATATGGAAAATAAAAAAATGATAGTTCATATAATTAAAGGATTAATGTAACTTAAATTAAAACATTAATTTACTTATGTTTAAAGTTGAAAGGATATTAAAAAATGAAATTTGATATTTTAACACTTTTTCCAGAAATGTTTGAAAATTTAAAGCAGAGCATTATAGGAAGAGCAATAGAAAAAAATATAATAAATATCAATTTGATAAATATTAGAGATTTTTCTAAAGATAAACATAAAAAGGTTGATGATACGCCATACGGTGGTGGGGCAGGAATGGTTATGAAACCAGATGTTGTATATAGTGCATATAATTCTATTAAAGATAAAAATGCAAGAGTTATATACATGTCACCACAAGGAAAAACATTAAACCAAGAAAAGGTAGAAGAACTATCAAAAGAAGAACATTTAGTTATACTTTGTGGTCATTATGAAGGTATAGACCAAAGGGTACTTGATAAAATTGTAGATGAAGAAATATCGATAGGAGATTATGTATTAACAGGAGGGGAACTTCCTGCAATGGTATTAATAGATAGTGTCAGCAGATATGTAGAAGGAGTATTGAAAGAAGATTCTATAAAAGAAGAAAGTTTTTCAAATGGACTTCTAGAATATCCACAATATACAAGACCAGAAGTTTTTGAAGGAGAAAAAGTTCCAGAAATATTACTTTCAGGACACCATGAGAATATAAGTAAATGGAGAAAAGAAAAATCGTTAGAAATAACGAAGAAAAAAAGACCAGAATTAATAAAAAATAAAAATGCAGAGTAAATTTTAAATTTAGCTCTGACACTAGAAGAAGGAGGAATTTCTAAAATGGATATTATAAAATCTATTGAACACGAACAGCTAAAAAATAAAATACCAGAATTAAAAGTTGGTAATACAGTAAAAGTGCACGTAAAAATCAAAGAAGGAAATAAAGAAAGAATCCAAGTATTTGAAGGAATAATCATTAAAGTACAAGGAGGAGGTCTTAACCAAACATTTACAGTTAGAAAAACATCATATGGAGTAGGTGTTGAAAAAACATTCTTAGTACACTCTCCATTAGTAGAAAAAGTAGAATTAGTAAGAGTTGGTAAAGCAAGACGTGCAAAATTATATTACCTAAGAGATAGAGTTGGTAAAGCTGCTAAAACTAAAGAACAAGTAGGTGCTAGAATTGAAAACAGAGAAATTATAGTAAAAGAAGATTTAGTTGAAGAACCAGCAGTAGAATCAGCTCCAGAAGAAGCTCCAGCTGTTGAAACAGAAAATATTGTAGCTCAAGAAGTTGTAGATACAGTAAAAGAAGAAAAAGTTGAAACAGTAGAAGCTGCACCAGAAAAAAAAGCTGAATAATATAAAATTATTTAATAAATTTATAAAACCTAAATTATCGAACAAGTAAGTTTGATGATTTAGGTTTTTATTATATAAGCATATTGAAAAATTCATGTAAATTATAAATTTTTTTAATAACTGAACAAGTTAAAATGATATATTGATTATAAAAATCTCCCAAGCTTATTTAATAACTTGGGAGATTTTTATTGATTTTTTAGGAATTATCTCATCCATTTATAAGCATGTAATGAAGCTAGATATTTATTTAAATTGAAAATAAATCTTCCATGTTATACAATCCAGCAGATTGCTCAACAATAAATTGACCTGCTTTCAAAGCACCTTCTGCAAATACATTTCTAGAATGTGAAGTATGTTTTATTTCAAAAGTTTCAAATTCTCCAAAAAACTTTACTTCATGTTCACCAACAATATTACCACCTCGTATAGAGCTTATTCCAATTTCATTTTTATCTCTTTTTTGATGTTTTGAATGTCTATCATATTCATAATGTAAACTATTATCAAGAGATTCATTAATACTATCAGCTAACATTTGTGCAGTACCACTTGGACTATCTATTTTTCTATTATGATGTGTTTCAACTATTTCTATATCTGTATCTCTAAATATAGGAGCAAGATAAGATACAATTTTTTTCATAACCATAATATCAAAAGACATATTCGCAGATTTAAAAACAGGAATTTTCTTGCTACATTTTTTAATAAAATTATTTTGCTCATCTGTAAATCCAGTTGTTGCTATTACAATAGGAATTTTTTCATTTATTGCATAATTTAATATATTTAAAGTTGCAACAGGAATAGAAAAATCTATAATGACATCAGGTTTTATATTTATATCATTAATACTTGTGAAAATAGGAAAATTACAATTGATATTAGAATTAATATCAAATCCTCCTATTAGCTCAAATAAATCATTTTTTAAAGCTAAATCACAAACTATATTTCCCATTTTTCCATTGCAACCATTTACTAAAACTTTTATCATAAATTCACCATATTTATATAATATATTGATAGTTGTTTATAATTAAGAATAATTTATATATTATAATCCTTTCTTTCTACTTTTTTTATTTCGTATTTTAATTTTATATTTAAATAGATGGTACTTTATCAGTTAAAATTCTATCATCCATAATTGTTTTAAAACTTCAATAATCAATTACTATAATTTTAAACTAATGAAATTTTTGGTGGATAGCTATATTTCTTAGTTTAAACAATTAATTCTTAGTATTTAAACTCTTTCAAAGCTTTTGCAAGTAGAGCTTCTTTTTCACTAGATATTTCTGTAAGAGGTAATCGAGGAACTCCAAAATTAAATCCAATTTGATTTAAAGCTGATTTTATAGGTATAGGATTAACCTCAGAAAATAGAGCTTTTATTAAAGGTAAAGCATTTAACTGCATTTGAGTTGCAAGAGTAATATTACCTTCGAAGAAATTTCGGACAATATTATGAGTATATTGTGGTTCTAAATTAGATAAAACAGAAATAACACCTAACCCACCTAAAGATAAAATAGGTAAGATTTGGTCATCATTACCTGAATAAATATGTAGATTATTACCACATAAATGTGCAATTTCAGCAACTTGAGAAAGATTTCCACTAGCTTCTTTTATTGCAACAATATTTTCGATTTTTGAAAGTTTTAAACATGTTTTAGGCTCGATATTAACTCCAGTTCTGCTAGGTACACTATATAAAATTATAGGAATTGAAACTTCATTAGCAATAGCAGTGTAATGAAGGACTAAACCATTTTGAGTACATTTGTTGTAATAAGGAGTTACAATTAAAAGACCATCTACTCCTAGCTTTTCAACTGTTTTAGAGTATTCAATAACTTGTTTTGTGTTATTACCACCAGTACCAGCAATGATAGGAATTCTACCATTAGAAGTTTCAACGGCACATTTAATAGTAGCAAGTTTTTCTTCAGTAGTCATAGTAGAAGCTTCACCGGTTGTTCCACAAACAATGATAGCATCAGCACCATTATCAACTTGGAAATTAATTAATTTTTTAAACTCCTCGAAATTTACACCAGAATCATTAAATGGTGTGCAGATAGCTGTTCCACAGCCTTTGAATAAAATTTTTTTCATAAAATCACCTAATATAATTATAAAGTATAATAAAAAATATAATTATATTTTTTATTATATTGATATTATATTATAAAAGTTGGAAAAAGAGAAGAAGATGTTAAAATAAAT
>USFW01000034.1 GCA_900553985.1 uncultured Clostridium sp. | reverse complement strand
GTTATTATTCCATTATCTCCTGTTAACATTGATATGCTTACTCCTGCTAATATTAGTAATACTATTATTGTTATTACTAATGCTATTAAAGTTATACCATTAGTAGAGTTTTCTTTGATTTTTTTCATTTTTGTAATTACCTTTCCTTTGTTTCTTATAAAAATAATAATAAAATAAAAACTCTTTCAATTTGTATTTTATTATATTTTCACCTTATCTAAAGTTTTTATTCGAATATGATAAATTAAAACACACAAGTAGTTCTTATGCATATTGAATGAATAAATTATACACTTTAAACAATATTAATTCAAGACGTTGTCGTAAAATATTTCTGAAATATTACCTTTCATTTTTTAATTTAATCTAGTATTTCATATACGTAAAAAAAGATAGTAATAAAATTTATCATTTACTTTTATTACTATCTTTTTTTATTGTATAGGAAATCTGCTTTTATCTTGATTCTACATAGGATTTTTCCATATACAATAAGCAAAAGTGACCTTTAAAAAGACTCGCGATAGCCTTACTTATATAGCTTCGCTACTTTTCTTATTATTTATTTCTCATGTTTTATTAGTTTTTTTCTATCTCTTCTTTTTTACTTCTATTGCATTTTTCCAAGTTATTTGTTATTCCTAATAAAGTAAATAAGTAAACTATTATTACCATTGGTATTGTTAATCTTCCTACTGGAATTCGTGTCAATGCTATTATTGAAAATAACTCTACTTGTGTTATAGCTAAAATTGCTAATACCTTTAAAGTTGTTTTTACAATTCCTAATTTATAATATCTTGCTCCCATATATACTAATATTGCAAGTGTTGCAATGGCAAACGGTAAAATGTATGGTTTTATTATATCTAAACCTTTTATGTGTGCAACATCTATTATATTTGTTGCTTCTTGATTTAATTGTGTACCATATTTTTCATTAATCTTTGTAATTAAATTTGCTTTTTGTTCTTCTGTAATTTTAGTTGTTGTTATTGCAACTGTATCTTCAAATACTTCTACTTTTTCAATCATTATTGCTTGATTTCCAAATACTTCTTTTGCTATTTCTTTTACTTCTGAATTTTTAAATTCTTGGTTTAATGATAATTCTACTTTTTGAGTTTTTTGATATTTCAAATCAAAATTAAATCCTTTTGTTGCTATCATTATTATTCCTGCTACTACTATTAATATAGCCAGAACTGATAATATTTTTTTATTTCTACTAATATTTTTCATTATTATAAATACCTCCTATCTTTCTGCTCTTATTTTTAATAATGTTGCTGTTACTAAATTACATATTGCTATTAATACTATTCCCCAGAACATTACCATTCCAAAACTACTAATTGCCATCCAATTTGTGAAACAGAATACTACTACTGCTATACATATAGGTATAATTTTAATGAAAAATTCTTTATAACTTTCTTTAATTAATTTATTGATTTCTTCTTTTGTCATTTCTTCTTTGCTATTTTTTATTTTTGTTAATATCATATTAATAAATATATATCCTAATACTAATATGATTGCAATTCCAAATATTCCTTGAATTGATAATGTAACATTTGTATATTTTAGTAATATATTATAAATAGCTGTGAATCCTATAAATGAGATTCCTGCTAATAAACCATTCATTTTAAATCTTATTACTAATACAATTATAGCTACTGCAATTGCTATTACTACTGCTAATTTTACATATTGTAAATCTTGTGATGTTACATCTGATAATATATATTCATTTTGGCTTATATCATATTTTACTGGCATATTTCCTGAATTTAATACACTTGCTATTGTTCCTGCTTGTTCAGCATATCCTTGTAAAGTTTTAGAATCAGTTGCACTTGCTCCTATTGATAATTGTAAAGTTCCTGTTCTTATTGTTTCATCAAAACTTGTAGTCATTATTTCTTGGTCATCTAATTTCATTGTTATTTGTTTTTCTTTTTCTGTATTTTCTCCGCTTTGATTTGCTTCATTATTTGTTTCTTCGTTAGTTGTTGTGTTATTATTTTCTGCCTCTCCATTAGTATTTGTATTTTGTTCCTCTTCTACTTTTTTATAGTTATTGCTTATATCTTCAAGTTTTTTAGTTCCTTCTTTTGTAAATTCCATATCTAAATATACTGTTGTTCCATTATTTGATGTAGAACTAGAACCATACATTACTTTTGCTCTTTTTAAATCATTATTATTCATTAATACTTCTTTAGTTTCACTATCTATTATTTCAAATTTTCCTACTGTATTTAAGTTACTAACTACTTTATCTGTATTTTTATTTTCTGGTATTTTTATTAAAATTTCTCCATTTTCTTCATTTAATGATATTTCGTATTCTCCAATTCCTTGTTCTTTAAATCTGTCTTCTAGGATTTTCTTTGTCCTTTCGTAATTTTCTTTTGTTAATACCTCTTGTGAATTATTTGCTACACTTTCTTTTGTATATCCTTTTTCTTTTAGTTGTTCATCTGTTAATTCTTCTTCTGCTTCTACTATTTTTCCTTCTGAATCTTTTATAACTTCTTTATTTTGAGTATTTACTGTTAATTTTATATTTCTAGCGCCATTTAAGTCCATTGCATATGCGTAATTCTTAACTTTGTCTTCCATTCTATTTTGCACTTTTCCATATAGTCCAAATGCACTTATCATAGATATTAATGCTATTATTAATACTATTGTTGATATTTTTACTTTCTTCATTTTTATTCCTCCATTATAATAATTTTGTATTATTTATTACTAATTCAAACCAAATTTTTAAATATTTTGCTGCATATTTGCTCATCATTGTTCTCTCCATGAATATTTCAAAATAATCTAATACTGGACATAATTTTGTATCTATTGTTAAATTTAAAATAACCTTTCTTTGCTCAGCATCTAAATTTAATTCGGCATTTGTTACTGCATAATTTACTCTATCATGTATATCAAATGTTGATAAATTTTTATTTGTCACTCTGTTTCTATGAACATCTGACTTGTCTGCTAATATTATTGCTGCTGATATATCACTAACTGCTGTTCCTGTTTTTTCATCATGATTTCCTATTGCCATCATTATTTCTGTTCTTTCTTCTACTGGCATCCCCATATCTTTTAAAATGTTGTATGCCATTATCGCTCCACTATGTGCATGGTCAACTCTGTTTACACAATTTCCTATATCATGTAGATATCCTGCTATTCTTGTAAGTTCTACTGTTCTTTCTGGGTATCCTAATTTTTCTAATAGGTCTCCTGCTCTTTTTGAAACTATGGAAATATGTCTATGACTGTGTTCTGTGTAACCTAATCCGTCTAGTTGTTTTTGAGCTCCTTTTATGAGAGCTTCCACTTCCTCATTTTTTCTAACATCTTCTAAAGTTATCATTTGCTTCCTCCTTTTGTCTTTATTGATTTTATATTAATTTTTCAAAAATATCAACTATTTATGCATTATTTATTTTTTATTTTCTTAAGTTGTTCATTTATAATAAAAGAAAACTTATGAATTTTACTCGTAAGTTTTCTTTTATAGTATTTTTTACACAAATTTATCTTTGAGTTTCATCTGATTTTAAGTTATTTCTTTCTAATTTTTTTATATCTTTCTCTACTTCAACTTCTGCATTTTTCTTATCCTTTGTAGATATATTTATAGTAAATTTTCCTATTTCAGTTGCTGTAATTTTTTTATTCTCATTTTTTTCTATTATTATCTGTATTTTTTCTAATAATTTTTCTTCTGAATATATTGGTTTATATCCTCCAATTTCATTAATCAACAGTCCCTCTCCACTTTCTTCATATACCAAATCACATAAATTTCTTATATCACTTTCTTTTAGCACATTCAAGTATTTCATAAAATCGATATTTTTTAAAAAATTAATTTCTTCTCCTATTCCATTATTTTTCATTATTCTGTACTGAAATAAATCTAAATCTAGTTGTGATAAAAGTTTTCCTGATGATGTTTCTCCTACCAATTTATTCATTAGTCTTCCTCTTTTTTTATTCCAAACATTGTCAATGTCTTTTTCTATTACATACTTTGATAAACCATATTTTTCTAAGTTTCCTTTCTTTTTTAATTCATCAAATAATAGTAATTCCATAGATATTGCAAATGATTCTCCTAAATCAAATTTCATCATCTTTTCTTTTTTTATTTGTGTTTCTTTTGATTTTACCATTAATTCTATTTTGAAATCTGTTTTAGAGGGATTCTTTTTAGATATCAAATGGTCAAAAGCATGTGTTATTTCATGACTTATATAGTTAATATCTGATAATATCTTCGAAGTCCCTTCTTTAGTTTTTGAATTCTTAATCTCTTCTACTGACTTTTCTTCTTGTTCTTCTTCGTACAAATGCATTCTTAATTCATCACACTCATTTTCATTATACTCTCTCCCCATTAGATTGAATATAATTTTTTCTTTAAGCCCATTATTCAAATTACACTTTTCTAATATTTCTTCTACAATTTTTTGATTTGATAAGTCATGATACCATATATGTTCGTCTTGTATGTTATTTACTATTTTATAATTAATTTGTAAATTATTTAATCTCTTTTTTATTTCTTCACTCGTTAAATTTGGTACATCTTTTTCGTTAATATCAAAAGCCTCAGCTATTATTTCTGGAAAAGCATTTTTATAAATGTTCATAGTTATATCAAATACTTCTTCTATATACTTTTGAGTAATATTTTCCACTTTCTATTCTCCTTTGTTGTTACTATTTTATTAACACTTAAATACTTTTTTCATAATTGCAATTAATTTAGTATAAAATTTCTGATTTTCAACTTTTATGGGAAGTCTATTTTTTGACTTTTCATCATTTGCTTGTCTTGCTTTATTTTTAAATAAATTATCTGGATTGCATTTATTTCTTAATTCTATTTCTTCTTTTTTTATATCATATTTTTCTTTCTGTAAAATTTTTTCTTTTTGATATTCTGTTGCCCAATAATCTCTAAATATATTTGCCAAAATAGCTTTTGTTTCTTTCATTAATTTTTGTTCATCAAATGGTTTATTCATATTTATTTTAAATTCATAATAATTATCCTGATTTTTCTTAAACATTTCTATCATTTCTTTTGGTATTTTAGCTACATCTTCTGTTTTTACATGCTCCAATATTTTTAATACTTCTTTATATGCTTTTGCATAATTCTCATTTACCATTATTTTATTTCCTTCAAAAAATCACTTTAAGCTTATTATACTTTATAATTACTATTGAGTAAATCAATTCTGTATTACATTTATATTACAAAATTCAATATATCTTCATATATTTTTGAATTCTCTTTTTCATTCAATATTTCATGTCTTAAATTAGGATATAACTTTCCTTCTATATTTTCGTATCCTAATTTTTTTAAGAATTCTTGACTTTTTATCCATTCCTTTTTATTTATTATAACTGGGTCTTTTTCTCCTGCAATAAAAAATATTGGTAATTTTTTATTATTTATGTTCCAATTCTTCTTACTATATACATCTTTTACAAGTTTAAATAAATTCTTAAATCCGTTTAATGTGAATATAAATCCACATAATGAGTCTTTATCATATTCTTTTACTGTTTCTTCATTAGCACATATCCATGAATTTATTGATTTTGCATTTTCTAAGCTCTTATTATAACTTCCAAATGCTAAGTTTTGTATAAATTTACTTCTATATTTATTTTCTTTTATTTTTTCTAGTACATTAGTTATAAATATTGCTATATTTGTAAATGGATTATTGCTTGGTGAACCACATACTATTAATTTGTGTATATCTGCATCATATTTTTTTATATATTTTCTAACAACTAAAGACCCCATACTATGTCCAAGTAAAATAATCTTTTTACCCGGGTATTTATTTTTTATATAATTAGTTATTTGATGCAAATCTTCTACTATAAATTCAGCATTGTCATCATAGAAGAAACCTAAATCTTCATTATTTCTAACACTTTTCCCGTGTCCTCTGTGGTCATTTATTATGGTTATATATCCATTACTTGATAAATATTTCATAAAGTCATAATATCTTTCTTTATGTTCTGCCATACCATGAGAAATTTGAAATATTCCTTTTATTTCTGTATCAGGTATAATCATAGCTATACTTATAGGTAAATTATCTTGATTTGAGTTTATTGTTATTTCTTTTATTTCCATATTTATTTTTATAGTATATTTTATTGGTATACTATTTCTCCTTTCAATTTATAAAAAACAACCTACAAACTGTTTAGTTCGTAAGTTTTTATAATCCTGAAACGTTTTAGTAAGTTACTTGCAAGAAAATTGCTTATTTTTAATAGTGTTTCTCCCACATTTAACTCAAAAAAATAATTGACTCATCAACTATTAAAATTAGTATAACATAAAACAAAAAAACTGACAACCAATTATTTCTAATTAGTTGCCTCCCATAGCAATTAACTGGAACTTTCATTCCTCCCACAGCAATCTTAATAGATTACTTCCTATAATACTATGATACTATATTTTACGCATTAAGTCAATGTTTTATTCAAAAAATTCTAAACCTATTTTTTCATTTATTATGCTCAAATATCTTCCATCAACCTTGCCTATAGTACCATTAAAATTTAATCTTAAGATACTAACTTTTTTCATTCTTGTAATATTAGCCCATCTAATCATATCTTTAAATCTATATATGCTATCTATTTGTACTACTTCTGTAATTTTACTTTTTTTCTTTTCATATTCTTCAAATGTAATTTTTCCATTTTTATATTCTTGTTCTATTTCCGTATATTCTTTAGGTCTTTTAGAAGATACCGGTAAAACAAATAATTCACTATTAAAATTTTTCAAAATTATGGCAGGGTGCATTCCTCCAAATTCATTACCTATATTAAATCCAAAATCTATCCATACAACATTTCCTCTTTTAAATAATATTCTTCTCGCTAATAATAGAACATCACTTTTAGAAATATTCATATTATTAAATATATACCTATTATTTTTTAGTATATAATTATCATTTACTATATTTTTTAATTTCTTATCTAATCTTTCATAAGTATATTCATCAACTTTGTAGTTCTTTAATGTATGTTGAATTATATTATTATATATAAATTCTTCATCTTTTTCATTTTCTATTTTTTCTGTTTTATCTTTTATCAAGTGATTTGTAAACTTTGTTAAAAATAAAAACCTATTACAACTATAAAACAGAGAATATTTAGATTTGATTTTATGTGCTATTATATTCTATAATACTATTAGTTTTTCAATATGCAAAAGGAGGTTAAATTCATTATGAAACTCAACTATAAAGAACTATCATGTTATCAAGAATTTTAGCAACCAAATGAACACTTGTCGAAGCAACACAAAGATGGACTCAATTTTTTGGCAAATATATTGAAGCAACGGGCAAAAGATAATGGCGATGAATAGACAGTGTTTTTCTTCTTTACAATATTAGTCATACCACACCGTCCTTCCTTTTTCAAAATAAAAGCGACAAAAAAATCAACCTTTTACAGTTGATTTATCAATGTTTTCGTCTGGTGCGACAATTTTACTTAATGGAGCAGGTAGTGGGAATCGAACCCACGTCATCAGCTTGGAAGGCTGAGGTTCTACCATTGAACTACACCTGCATTTGTTGTCCTCTGACAATTATAGATTATAAATGCTTTTTTTATTTTTGTCAATACTTTTTTTAAAATTTTTTTAATTTTTCTATTTTTTTATTTACAATTTCTTTTAACTAATATACAATAAGCTTAAATAATATTTTTAAAATTGTATATACTAAGAAAAAATTTTGGAGGTAACAAATGAAGAAAAAAAATGAATTAGATTATAAAGATTTAAAAATGTATTGTAATCCTAATGTTTTTAAATTTGATTCGACTGAAGAATTATCCCCTATTCAAGAAGGTATTGGTCAAGATAGAGGTATTAAAGCTTTAGAATTTGGAATTCAAGTAGATGTAAAAGGATATAATTTATATTTAGAAGGTCCTAGTGGTGTTGGAAAGACAATGTATACTAAAAATTATTTAGAAAAAATTGCTGCTAAGAAAAAGGCTCCTTCTGATTGGTGTTATATCTATAATTTTGATAATCCAAATGAACCTATTGCTGTTGAATTACCTGCTGGTCAAGGTAAAGAATTTAAGGAAGCTATGGATGGATTTATTAAGGAAATTAGAAAAGATATTAAACAAACTTTTAATACTGATGATTTCGAAAAAGAAAAATCTTTAATAAAACAAGAATATGAAGCTAAACGCTCTGCCCTATTGGAAAAATTAAATTCTGAAGCTGCTAAGTATAATTTTCATGTTCATACTGCTCAAAATGGTATTTATATGATGCCTGTTGTAGATGGTAAACCTGTTGAAGAAGATGAATTTGAAAAATTAGATGATAAATTAAAACAAGAATATGAAGCCAAATCTGTTATTGTTCAAGAACAAATTATGGCAGTTATTGGTCAAATAAAAGAAATTGAAAGAGAATCTGATAAGAGAATTTCTGAATGGCAATCTAATATTGCTCTTCTAACAGTTAATGTTCATATTAATTATCTAAAATCAAAATATAAAAGAAATAAAAAAATAAATAAATTCTTAAATGATGTTAAACAAGATGTTCTAAAAAATATTCCTGTATTTCTAGAAGAAGATACAAATAACAATAATAGTAACCAACAACCAACAAATCCTAATATGAAAAAAATTGACCCTTCTTTGAATTATAGAGTTAATTTATTTGTAGATAATTCAAATCGTGAAGGGGCTCCTGTTATTATGGATTCAAATTATTCTTATAATAACATTTTTGGTGCTTTAGAGTATGAAAATTATTATGGTGCTTTAAAAACAGACCATACAATGTTAAAATCTGGTTTATTACAACAAGCTAATGGTGGTTATATTATTTTTCAAGCTAAAGATTTACTTAGTAATCCTGCTTGTTATGAAGCCTTAAAAAAAGCTTTACGTGTTAAAGAAGTTGGAATAGAAAATTCTGTTGAACAACGTTCATCTATGGTTCTAATTTCTTTAAAGCCTGAGCCTATACCTCTTAATTTAAAGGTTATTTTAATAGGTAGTGCTAGTATATATCAAACATTATTATCTATGGACTCTGATTTTAAGAAATTATTTAAAATTAAAGTTGAATTTGAAGATGATGCTCCTGCAACTACTGAAAATCTTAATAAATTAGCAAGAATCATACATGGATTTTGTGCTCACGAGGGATTACCTCACTTAGATAAGTCAGCAATGGCAAGACTTACTGAATATGCTTCTAAACTTGCAGGAAGTCATAATAAAATTTCTACTAGGTTTGATGACCTTATTCAAGTTGTTGGAGAAGCTGCAACTTGGGCTAAACTTTCAAGGTCTAAAATTGTAACAGAAAAATTCATTTTGAAAGCCCTTGAAGAACAGATAAATAGAGTTAAAAAATATGATGCAAAATATATGGAAATGATAAATGATAATTCTTTATTAATTAATACTTCTGGTTACGAAGTAGGTACTTTAAATGGTTTAACAATTATGAGTATTGGGGATTATACATTTGGAAAACCTGCAAAAATTACTGTAAATACTTATACTGGAAAAACTGGTATAGTTAATATTGAAAGAGAAGTTGAAATTTCTGGTCCATCACATTCAAAAGGTGTTTTAATACTTACAGGATATTTAGGTGAAATGTTCGCTCAAGATATTCCTTTATGCTTAACTGCTAGTATTTGCTTTGAGCAATTATATAATGGTGTAGATGGTGATAGCGCTTCTAGTACAGAGTTATATGGTTTACTTTCTAGTCTTTCTGGAATACCTATAAATCAATCTATTGCTGTTACTGGTTCTGTTAATCAAAAAGGACAAATTCAACCAATAGGTGGAGTAAATGAAAAAATTGAAGGATTTTTCCAAATATGTAAAATGAGAGGTTTAACAGGTGAACATGGTGTTATGATTCCTGTTCAAAATATAGATAATTTACAATTATCAGATGAAGTTGTAGATGCTGTTAAAAATAACTTATTCCATATTTATTCTGTTTCAACTATTGAAGAAGGTATTGAAGTTTTAACTGGTGTCCCAGCAGGTAAAAAAGACAAAGATGGAAAATTCCCTTCTGGTACAGTTAATTATTTAGTTTATGAAAAATTAAAAAAATATGCTAAAATAAGTGAAAACTAGGTTTTATCCTAGTTTTCTTTTTTTAAAATATCTTATTAATTTATAGCTTTTTTAATTTTTTATAGCTTACTTTTTTTATCTTATAGATTACTTATTGGATGTGACTTAATCTAAATCTCTATTATAAAAACATTGTTATATTTTATTATTTTTATTGCTATAATACTGTTTTCATGTTAAATTCATATTTATCTTTTATATGATTTAATAAAAACAAAGCTCTATCTATTTCATTAATTGCCTCGTCATATTGTTCCACTTCTACATAACTTTTTAAAGATGTTAATTCAGTTTCTAGTTTTTCTATCTCATTATGCTCTATATAATATGATAATTTATCATGCCTTCTTTCTAAATTATTACTCATTTCCCCAATTTTATCATTTACTTTTTTACTTTCTATATTCTCCTTTTGCATTTCATCTTTTATTTCTACTAAATTACTTGAAATTTCATTAACTGACTTTAATGTATATGATTGTGTTATATAATTTCCAACAAAAATCATACTTAAAATTAATATACAAATAAAAATTTCCTTAAACATTTTTCTCTTTTCTCTTTCAATGTTATTTTTCTTTTTTCTGACAAAAAAATTGTCCTTTTCCATCAATAGTAACTACTAAAGCTTCTTCTGGCTCCATTCCAAATTTATTTACTTGCTTTTTTAACCAAGAATAATTTTTCCCTAACTTTTGTAAATTTTTATTCATTACTTTCCCATCAACGACTAAATCATATGGTATTCCTTCATATTCTGGCATAATATCAAAATCTTCTGGAATTGTATTTCTTTTTTCTGGTTTTTGTATTATTGTTACTTCTCCACTTGTTTCTAATATAGCATATTCTACATCTCCTAAGTTAACTACGTTATTTTTTCTTAGTCTTTCCTGTAATTCGTTAATTGTAAATCTTTCTTTTTTCATAACTTTTTCATCAATTTTTCCTCTATATATTAAAATACTTGGCTTTCCACAAATAACCTCTCTTGCTTTTATACTCTTCATATTTATAATAGATATAATTAAATGCATTAGTAATAATCCAAAAATTGGAACAATCCCATTAAATATTGGTATTCCGACATCACTCATCGGAATTGATGCTAAATCAGCTATCATAATGGAAATTGCTAACTCAAATGGTTGTAATTGACTTATTTCTCTCTTTCCCATTAATCTCATTACAATTAACACTATTATGTATAAAACAATTGCTCTAAAAAAAATTATTAACAAAATAAACACCTACTTTTGTTTTTATTGTTTACATTTTTTACATTATTATACTATTTATTTTGAATAATTTTATTTTTTTTGTGAATAATAAATTTAGGACAAACAAATTTATATTTTTATTTACTTAAATTTAATAAAAATATTATTGTTTAAAAGCCAATCTTTTAAGGAGGTCTTTATTATGTCTGATATGCAAAATACTACTACAAAATCAACAACTTCTACTGTTTGGCAAATTGTAGGTAGATTGATCGCTGCTGCCGTAATTTTAGGAATAACAGCATTTTTTACTCCTGGTTTTACTATTAATAATATTTGGACTTTAGTTATTGCTGCTGCTGTTTTAACTGTTATAGATTATTTAGTTGTAAAATTTACAGGATTACATGCAAGTCCATTTGGTAAAGGATTTGTTGGATTTGCACTTGCTGCTATAACTTTATATGTTACACAATTCTTTGTTGCTGGTTATTCAATATCTTGGATTGCTGCAATAATCGGAGCTTTAATATATGGAGTTGTTGACTATTTTATTCCTGGACAAGATGCTATGTAATTAAAAGACAGTTCTAGAAATATTTTATATATTCTAGGACTGTCTTTTTTTAATCTGCTCTTGCAAAAATTATTGTTCTTGCTTTATTGTTGTCTGTACAAGTTGATAATGTAACTTCAGGTTTTCCTTGTGTATCTCTATTATAAAAACTTGCATCATCTGGAGATGATTCAAATTTATTATATATTGTGTATGTTAGTTTATTTCCTGAATTATCTGTTATGTATATTTTATCTCCATTTTTTAATTTCTTATTATTAGAGAAAAATAATCCATTTCTATAATTATGACCTATAATTACAGTATTTCCTACTTGGTTAATTCCAGCTCCATATAACATCGCAACTGATTTCTCTATTGATGCTTTAGTAACTTCCTTTAATATTGGGTAGTGAAAATTTGTTGCAGGTATATCCATTGTTCCAACTACATCAAACCCCTTATACTGTGGTAGTTTTTTTCCTGAATTTGATGTGTTTGAACCTGATGATTCTATTTGGTCTATTGGATTTGATACATTTCCTGTATTACCTGAATTTTCACCATTTTCTGTGTTCTCTTCTTTATTATTATCTTTTTCTGTATTTTCCGTATAATTTTCTACAAATGCTAGAGCATCATTTTCTAAGAAATATTTTTGATACCAATCATATCCTAAGAATGCTAGTAATCCTAATATCGCTACTATGACTATTACTAATATTACTGTTAATACTTTACTATATTTACTTTCAAACATATTTTTACCTCCGTACAAAATCTCTCTTTTTTATTGTATAGTAAAAATCAACTTTTATCTTGACCATATATAAGATTTTTCCGTATACAACAATTAAAAGTTACCTTTATAAAGACCCTCGATAGCTTTTCTTATTAGGTTCTCTACTCTTCTTATTATAACATATATTTTTTAAAATGTGTATATTTTTAATTAATTTGTATGAGTTTTTATGACTGGGGATTGCCCTAGATTTCAATATTTTTAAGCTTTAA
>USFW01000033.1 GCA_900553985.1 uncultured Clostridium sp. | reverse complement strand
CTATGGAATACAATTAAAAAAGCAAGCCCTAGAAATATTTTTTATATTCCAGGACAGAATTATAACAATATAAAAATTTAAGAATTTTAAGAAAAGATTTGACAAATTATATTATTTAATAGATAATAGAAGTGAACAAAAAGAAGAGGAAAGTTTTGAAACACTAAGGAGGAAAAAATTATGTATTTATTTAATAGAATAACAGTAAATCCCCAACTGCCAAAAAGGATTGAAAAATTAGGAGAAATTTCAAACAACTTATGGTGGTCTTGGAATACTGAATTTTTAAGATTATTTCAAAAAATAGACAGAGATTTATGGGAACAATGTTCAAAGAATCCAGTTAAATTTTTAAGACATGTATCACAAGAAAATTTAGAAAGAGTATCAAAAGATATATCTTTTCTGAAAGAATATGATAAAATTGCTGATAACTTTACAAATTATATGAATAGCAAAAACACATGGTTTTCTAGCAAATATCCAAATAATAAAAAAGACTTAATAGCATATTTTTCAGCTGAATATGGATTGGACCAAACTATTCCAATTTATTCTGGTGGATTAGGAATTCTTTCAGGAGATCATTTAAAATCAGCAAGTGACTTAGGATTACCACTTATAGGAGTAGGTCTATTATATAAAAATGGATATTTTAATCAAAAAATAAATGGATATGGACAACAAGAGACTGAATATCACAATATAGATTTATATGATTTACCAATAAATCCTGTTAAAGATGAAAAAGGAGAAGATTTAACAATATATGTTAAATTTCCAAAAAGAAGATTATATTTGAAAGTATGGCAAATAAATGTAGGAAGAGTTAAATTATATTTATTAGATTCAGATATACCAAAAAATAATGAGGAAGATAGAAATGTTACATTAAGATTATATGGTGGAGATCAAGAGATGAGAATAAGACAAGAGATTGTTTTAGGAATGGCAGGAGTAAGTTTACTTACAAAATATCTTGGATTAAAACCAACTGTATATCATATGAATGAAGGACATTCCGCATTTTTAAATTTAGAAATTATAAAAAATATTATAAAAGAAAAACAAGTTTCATTTGAAGTTGCAAAAGATATTGCAAGTTCAAAAACAGTATTTACAACACATACACCAGTACCAGCAGGAAATGACATATTCCCAATTGATTTAGTAGAAAAATATTTTAAAGATTTTTGGCCAAGATTAGGTATTTCAAGAGAAGAATTCTTAAAATTGGGAATGAAACCAGGGCCGGATATGGATACAGGATTTAATATGGGAATTTTAGCTTTGAAAATTGCTGGAAAGAAAAATGGAGTTAGTAAGTTACATGGAGCAGTTTCTAGGGAATTATTTAGTGAAGTGTGGCCTAATATTGCTGCAAATGAATCACCAATAGGATATGTAACAAATGGAATTCATACTTGTACATGGCTTGCACCTAAACTTAAAGAATTATATAATAAATATTTAATGCCATACTGGCAAGATAATATGCATCAAGATTATGTATGGGAAAAAATAAAAAACATACCAGATGATAAATTATGGCTTACACATATTGAAAGAAAAAGAAAATTAATAAATCTAGTTAAAGAAAATACAACGGAAAGATTAAGAAGATCAGGATATAGCTATGAAGAGATAAATGAAATAGTATCAAAATTAGATCCAGATGCTTTAACAATAGGATTTGCTAGAAGATTTGCAACATATAAAAGAGCAACATTAATATTTAAAGATATCGAAAGAATGACACAAATCATGAATAATACTGGAAAACCAGTACAATTAATATTTGCAGGAAAAGCACACCCAGCAGACAAAGAAGGTCAAGATTTAATTAAGTATATCCATGAAGTATCTATGATGCCACAATTCAAAGGAAAAATTTTCTTACTAGAAAACTATAATATAGCAATGTCTAGATATTTAGTAAGTGGAGTAGATGTATGGTTGAATAATCCAAGAAGACCTATGGAAGCTTCAGGAACAAGTGGACAAAAAGCATCTGTAAATGGAGTTATAAACTTTAGTGTACTAGATGGTTGGTGGGCAGAAGGATATACTCAAAACAATGGATGGACAATAGGAACAAATGCAGAATATGATTCTTATGAGGCTCAAGATATGGCAGATAGCCAAAGTATGTACCATACATTAGAAGAAAAAATAATTCCTACATATTATGATAGAGATAAAAATGGTATTTCTAAAAAATGGCTAGAATTAATGAAAAATTCAATTATAACAACAGGAGGAAAATACAGTACAGCTAGAATGTTAGTTGATTATACAAATGAATTATATATGCCATTATGTAATTTAACTAAAAAATATTATGAAGACATTGATAATGTTGCAGCATATAATTCTTGGAAAAAAGATTTATATGTTAATTGGAAAGATATAAAAATTATACAAGGAAATAATTTAGATAATATAACAATGGATGCAGGAAATAACATTGAAGTAGCTTGTGAAGTACAATTACCAAATATAGATGTCGAAAATGTTACAGTAGAAGCATATTATGGAAAAATCTTAGAAAATGGAATTGTAGAAAATGTAAGTATAATTCCAATGGAATTACAAGAAGTTGATGAAGAACATAAAAAATATTATTTTACTGCAAAAATAGAATTAACTTCAGGTGGAAATTATGGTTATACATTTAGAGTTATGCCAAGACATGAAATGTTATTAGAACCAGCTAATTTGGATTTGGTAAAATGGATAACTAAATAAGAAATTTAATATATAAATTGTGAAATGGCTTTACTATAATATAAAAAATATTTTTTATATTATAGTAAAGCCTTTAAACTTTTAACTCTAAATTATAACCATTTTATGAGTATAATCTAAATTATTCAAAGATTCATACTCATACCCAATAGTATAAACATTTGTTGACCAAATATCTTTAGATAACATTAATTGTAAGTTTCGATTATTACAACTATCTAAATATTTTTTTACTGAAGTTACTATTTCAAGTTTTGGATTTTGTCTAGCTACTTCTGATATTATATATCTACCTCGTTCATTGAAACCAAGAACTCTAATATAAGGTATAGTTTTTCTAGAAATTTGCATATCTTTTTTGGTTATATTTAGTAAAGAATATAATAAAATTCTTTGTAAGCGGGTACTTGTATATCTTTTGGATTTTATTATACTTAGAAATTCTACAATACTATTGCAAGAATTTGCTGCATTTTTAATTGCATATTCTAAACCTTCTGAAACATCTGGCAAGTTTGCAATTTCTTCTATTGACATACTTCTTAAGTTATATATAATTTGTTTTTCAAAAGTAGAAAGGTCTGGTAAAACATGACCTATTTTAATATTTTCTAAAATAGTAGAAAAGCTATTTTCAGGTACTACTTTTTTTAAAATATCCAAACTATTATTTTTAACAATATTTCTTATTGCGGTTGCACTAGCAATATTTTCTGTATATGTAGTATCATTATAACCCACATCAAACCTTTTAATAGCAACTGGCATTATAGGACTTTTAAATTTTTTTAAAGCTTTTAAATATTCAATTCCTAAAATATTATTAGGGGTTGATAATACATTAGTAAATCTTCTTATATCTTGCAAATACATAAGTAAAGCGTTTTCACGGGCTTTAGGGTATGATAGACCTTTACTTAATTCATGAGATAATATATTTTTATATTCTTTAGGTTCTCTATATAAAGTATCAGCAATAACATTTAAAGTTGCAATATCATCTGTTTCTGCACCAAAAGATAAATAATCAACAACATTTAATGAGCTTAATATTTTAATAGCTCCTTCAGCAAAGTTTTCTGCACTGGAAATTGAATATAATAAAGGAAGTTCTATTACTAAGTCAATACCATTTTTTAGAGCGATTTCAGCTTTTGACCATTTATCAATTAAAGAAGTAGAACCTCTTTGTGTAAAATTTCCAGTTATAATAGCTATTGTATAATCAGCATTAGTTAATTTTAGAGAATTTTGTAAGTGATGTAAATGGCCATTATGAAATGGATTATATTCAGCAATTATTCCGAGAACTTTTCCCATAATATAAAATCCTTTCTATTAGTAAAATATAAATTTCAAGTTTTCTATTTAAGAAAATTTAGAATATTTATTATTACTTAAAAATTAATTTGTTTTGTGAATATAGCTAAAAATTACTATTATCAATGATTTTTTCTAAAACAGTTTATATAGCTATATTTGCTGTTTCGGCGGTTAAACATTTCAAATTATGAAGCATTTCAGCATATTTTAAGTAATATAATTTATAAAATGCAAAAAACCGAAACTTAAAAATATAAATATATTGTATAATTTGTAATTTATTGATATAATATTATCATAAAAAAATTGAAAAAACAAGAAAAAGAGGTATATATGGAAAAGGTAATAATATATACAGATGGAGCTTGCTCAGGAAATCCTGGACCAGGAGGTTGGGGCTCTATTTTAATGTATAAAGGAAATAGAAAAGAAATATCAGGAGGAAAAAAAGATACAACTAATAACATAATGGAATTAACAGCAGTAATAGAAGGACTAAAAATGCTAAAATATCCCTGTGAAGTAGAGTTGTATAGTGATAGTGCTTATGTAGTAAATGGATTTAATCAAGGATGGATTTATAATTGGGTAAAAAATAATTGGAAAACTTCAGGAAAAGAACCGGTAAAAAATAAAGAGATATGGCAAGAGCTTTATGACTTAACTAAGATTCACAAAGTAAAGTTTATAAAAGTCAAAGGACATAGTGATAATGAGTTTAATAATAGATGTGATGAATTAGCAAGAAATGCAATAAAACAATTAAATTAAAATGAGAGTAGTAATATATAATTTGAGATAAAGGATTATAGAATATAAAAATGAAATTTATCATGAAGGTTTATAGGTAGCCTTTTAAAAACCTAAATATATATTATACAAGGAAGAAAGAATGTTAGCTGAACAATTAATTTTTACAGTTATATCACTTGCAATTTTTGTATATACATTTTTTAAAATGATAAGAAAAAATGATACAAGCTATGTGATAATTTTAATATTAGAAGCAATAGGAATTGCTTTAAATTTTATAGAATTTGCTTTTACAATTAAATTAAATATGGTGTTAGATATAGCAAAATATGTATTATCAATATTACTTCCGATAATTGCTATTATATTAGAAACAAGAGGAATTACTTTGTTTGAACTTATAAATATAACAAAGGCAAAATTTTATTTAGCAATAGGAAATGACAAAAGAGCAAAAGAAGCTTTAATTAAATTAATAACTAAAATGCCAAATAGCTATAAGGGACATAAATTATTAGCAGAATTATATGAAAAGGAAGGTGGAATGAGAAAAGCAATAGACGAATATGTTCAAGCTATTGATATAAACAAAAAAGATTATAATTCTTATTATAAAGTTGCAGAGTTATTAGATAATTTAGGTAAAAAAGATGAAGCAGCTGAAATGTTATTTAACTTGCTAAATATAAAACCAGATATGTATAAGGCAACAGTGCTTTTAGGAGATATATTAATTGAAAAGGAAAGATATAAAGATGCAGCAAATATTTATCAAGAAGCCTTAAGATTTAATCCAATGAGTTATGATTTAAACTATAATTTAGGTATTGTTTATACAATGTTAAATGATTTTCAAAATGCAAAGATATGTTATGAAAAAGCAGCCCAGATAAATTCATTAGCATATAATTGTAAATATGCATTAGCAGAAATTGCGTTGATTTATAAGGATTTAGAAGAGGCGGAAAGAAGATTTTTAGAAGCAATAGAGGAGGAAGAACTATCAGCAGATGGATATTTTGAATTAGCAAAGATTTATTTAATAAAGGGAGATAAAGATACTGCTATAAAATATACTAATACAGCAATAGATATAAATTCAAAAAGAATAGTGGAGAAAGTAAAAAAAGATACAATTTTTATTCCAATAATGGCTAGAATTTCAATACCATTTAACTTAGAAAATAGATTAAATGAAGATGAAAAAGTTGCTAAATTACAAGAAAAAGATGTAAAGGCAAAAGAACATTTAGAAGAAATGGTAGATATCACCAGACATTTAAGCTATAATGATATAAAATTATTGAAAAAGAATGAAGCTGAAGGAAAGACAAAAAAAGAACAGCAAGTTGAGAAAGATGAGAAAGAAAGATAAGTAGAAAAGAGGCAATCCTAGAAATATTTTTTATATTCTAGGATTGTCTCTTTACCTATTTTTCTAATTTATAGAATATTTTTTTACCTTTTTTCAATATAGCATAACCTTTAGAAAAGTCGTTTTCTGATAAGTGATATGAAATATCTGTTATTTTTTCATCATTTAAAGAAATTCCACCTTGTGTAATTAGAGTTCTTGCTTGACCTTTTGAAGGTGCGATTCCTGTTGCTACTATACTATCTACTAATGAGATGTTTATATCATCTAATTTTATAGAAGGCATATTTTCTAAACTACCATTTCCAGAGAACAAAGCATTTGAAGCTTCTTCAGCTTTTTTAGCTTCTTCTTCTCCATGTATAAGTTTTGTTATTTCAAATGCTGCCACTTTTTTAGCTTCATTTATTTTTTCATCTTTTAGTGAAGATAATTTAGTAACTTCATCTAGTGGAAGATATGTTAACATTTTTAAAACAGTTTCAACACTAGAATCTTCTATATTTCTCCAATATTGATAGAATTCATAAGGAGATGTTTTGCTAGAGTCTAACCATAAAGCACCTTTTTCTGTTTTACCCATTTTTTTACCTTCTTTTGTTGTAAGAAGTTTAAAAGTTAGACCATAAGAATCATCTTTTCCAATTTTTCTAATTAAATCAACTCCTCCAATTATATTAGACCATTGATCATTTCCACCCATTTGTAACTTACATCCATATTTATTATATAAATATAAAAAGTCATATGATTGCATAAGCATATAGCTCATTTCAAAGAATGTTAATCCTGTTTCTAATCTTTGTTTATAGCACTCAGCAGAAAGCATTTTATTCACTGAAAATAAACTTCCTATTTCACGAACGAAATCAACAAATTTTAAATCTAAAAGCCAATCAGCATTATTAACAATAATTGCTTTATTTTCACCTTCAAAACTAATAAATTTTTCTACTTGTTTTTTTATACAATCAACATTGTGATTAATTTGTTCTCTAGTCATCATTTTTCTCATATCTGTTTTTCCAGAAGGGTCACCAATAGTAGCAGTACCACCACCAACTAGAATAATTGGTTTATGCCCACATTTTTGCATATGACTTGCAACCATTAAAGAAACAAAATGTCCAACATGTAAACTATCAGCAGTAGGGTCAATACCAATATAAAATGGAACACTTTCTTTGCCAAATAAATCCTTTATTTCTTGAGGATGAGTCATTTGCTCTATGTAACCTCTTTCTTCTAAAATATTAAAAACATTTTTCATTTACTTCAATCCTTTCATTTATAGTTATACAATAATAAAGCTTGCTTTACTACATTTATATTATGAAAATATAAATGATAAAGTAATTTTAGCCTTATATATAGTAAAAAACGGAAAATAAGAAGTTTTCCGTTTTAATAGTTATTTAAACCTAATTTAAAGTAATACCAGTATTTCCTAGATTTTTGTTTTTACCAATATTGTTAATTTCTGATTTATATGGTTTAAAATCTTCGTATTCTAAAAATCTGTTTAAATTTTTTACAGAAACTCCAATTTGACCAGAAATAGTGTCTAAAGAATTGTCAAAGCCATTTTCTTTTATATAATTTTTAAATGTTGAAAATTCAAATCCATCTTTAGGACTACATTTAGGACAAACATTTCCTTGTGATACATAAAAATTGCCACATCTACTACATCTATTAAAATCCATTCCAAATCCTCCTATAATCTTTTGTTATGTATTTCTAAATTTTGTTACATTGTATCATACATTTATTAAAAATTAAAGTGATTTTGAGGTTTTTTATTAGATTTTTGTTGTTATATAATTGTTTTTATATAAAAATAGGTTATTATTTTGATAATTTATTTTTAATAAAGCTGTGAATGTAAAAGTTGAAAAACTTAATCATGCCTCTTTTACTCTTGAATTATTTATGTTAAAATATTAAAAAATTAAGTAAAAGGAGAAAGAAATGTTAAAAAATGATAGTGAAATAACAATTAGTAGTATATTTAGTACACAAAATATTATAATATATTTAATAATAATTAATATATTAGGATTTTTATTAATGTTCATAGATAAACAAAAAGCTAAAAAAGGTGCATGGAGAATTCCAGAAAAGACATTATTTATAGCAACTACCTTGGGTGGAGGAATTGGCACAATAGCAGGTATGTATATATTTAGACATAAAACTCAAAAATTAAATTTTGTGGTTGGATTGCCATTAATAACAATATTAGAAGTATTATTAGCAATATATTTTATATTTTTTGCTTAGTTATAAAAAAATACATTATAATATAAATCATTTAATATAAGTTGGTTGGAAAAATCAAAAGTTAAATGTTTATATATTGTAATGTATTTTTTATGTTTTATTAGTACACATAAAAAGTGAAATAAATAATATATATAAAATTGTGTTATATAAACTTATGTGAATTGTGAACAACTTGTGAACGAAAGTTGACTATTTATAGTTATCCACGAAGTTATCCACAGTTTCCACAAAAGAAAAAAGGAGGAGAAAAAACGACAAAAAAGTTAACAAAGTATACATAAGATTGCGAAATAGTAAATATATCTTTACATTAATAAATGGATTTTAGTAAAAAAATAAAGCCTTGAAGAACACTAAAATGTATAAATGGAACATCAAAAAACAAAAGATGTGACAATTTATAATTAATATATATTTATAGTCTAAAAATAAACTAAATAAAATTCGAAGACTAACATTAAAATATTAAAATGAATATATTATATAAATACAAGTAATAAATTAATAGGAGGAAAAATGGCAATGAAGAAAATAATACAGAAGATACAATTACATTTTAAAAGAACATTAGATAAAAGTGAAATTGATATAAATGAATTAGAAGAATTAGTAAAAAAAGGAGCAATACTAATAGATGTAAGAAGTCCTCAAGAATATGAAGAAGGACATTTGGACAATGCTATATTAATACCAGAATATGATATAAATAAAAAAATATTGAATAGATTTAATATAAATGACGAGATAATATTATACTGCTCAACTGGGAACAGAAGTAGAAAAGCAAAGAAAAAATTGGAAAAAATAGGATATGTTAAAGTGTACAATTTAAGAGATGGAATAAATTAAAATAGAAATTAATAAAACAAATTTGAAATAAAATACAGTTAAGTACAAAATAAAATCATTTATCACCAAGAAAAAATTTGATAATATAAATAAAAAATAAAAATAGGTGATAAAATGAGGAAACCAAGTAGTATAAAGATAGGAAAAAATTTACAAAAAATAAGAAAAAGTTATGGATATACACAAGAAAGACTAGCAGAAGAAATAGAAGTATCAATAAGATATGTAAGTGATATGGAACAAGATAGAGCAAAACCTTCATATGAAGTTCTTATACGAATATGTAACTTATATAAAATTGGTTTGAATCAAATATTTAGTGGTTATTTAACAGATACAAATAATAAAATTTTAGAATATTCTCTTTCAGGATATGAAAAATTATCAAATGAAGATAAAGAAACAATAAAATATTTGATAATGTATTTTAACAAGAAAAGTAGTGATACTATATAAGTAAAATTGATGAAAAGTCATAAAAATTAATTTTATTTATCATATATAAAAAATGTATATAAAATGCAAATATAATTCAAACAAAAGAGAATTTTAAAAAACAGAATAGACAAATAAAGGATAGAGGCAAGTCAATGATTTGCCTCTATTATCTTGCAGTTTTATATAAACTATGTTAAAATTATGAAAAAAGAGTGGAGGACATATGAAAGAAAGACAAAAACATATAAGAAATTTTAGTATAATAGCACATATAGACCATGGAAAATCAACATTAGCTGATAGATTAATAGAAATGACAGGAGTATTATCTAAAAGAGAAATGGAAAGTCAAGTTTTAGATAATATGGAGATTGAAAAAGAAAGAGGAATAACAATAAAATCTCAGGCTGTAAGAATGATATATAAGGCAAAAGATGGACAAGAATATACCTTGAATTTAATAGATACACCTGGACATGTGGATTTTAATTATGAAGTTTCTAGAAGTTTAGCAGCTTGTGATGGAGCGATATTGGTAGTAGATAGTAGTCAAGGAGTAGAAGCGCAAACGCTTGCAAATGTTTATTTAGCAATAGATAATAATTTAGAAATATTACCAGTTTTAAACAAAATAGATTTACCAAATGCTAGAGTAGAAGAAGTTAAAAATGAAATAGAAGATATAATAGGAATTCCAGCACAAGATGCACCATGTATTTCAGCAAAATCAGGATTAAATGTAGAAGAGGTTTTAGAAAGAATTGTTACAGATTTACCAGCTCCAGAAGGAAATGAAGATGAAAAAACTAAATGTCTAATTTTTGATTCCTATTATGATAATTATAAAGGTGCAGTCGCATATGTTAGAGTTGTAGATGGGAGTGTAAAAGTTGGAGATGAAATAAAATTGATGGCAACTAATAGAACATTTACAGTTGCTGAAGTTGGATATTTTGTACCTGGTTCATATATGCCAGTTCAAGAAATAAAAGCAGGAGAAGTTGGATATATTGCAGCAAGCATTAAAAATTTATCAGATATACATGTAGGAGATACTATAACATTAAAAAATCATCCAGCAGATGAACCATTAAAAGGATATAAAAAAGTAACTCCTATGGTATATTGTGGATTATATCCAATAGATGGAAGTCAATATGAAGATTTAAAAGAAGCACTAGAAAAATTAAAATTAAATGATGCAGCACTTGAATATGAAGCAGAAACATCAGCAGCTTTAGGTTTTGGATTTAGATGTGGTTTTTTAGGTCTATTACATTTAGAAATTATAGAAGAAAGATTAGACAGGGAATTTGACTTAGGATTAATTACAACAGCACCATCAGTTATATATAAAGTTTATAAAACTACAGGAGAAGTAATTGAATTATATAACCCAGAAGAATTACCAACTCCTCAGGAAATATCATATATAGAAGAACCGTTTGTAACAGCAAATATTTTAACTCCAAAAGAATATGTAGGAAATATAATGGAATTATGTCAAAGAAGAAGAGGTGTATATATTGATATGAAATATTTAGATGAAAATAGAGTAACATTAATATATGAAATGCCATTAAATGAAATAATTTATGACTTTTTTGATAACTTAAAATCAAAAACAAAAGGTTATGCGTCATTAGATTATGAATTTAAAGAATATAGAAAATCAAATTTAGTAAAATTAGACGTATATATAAATGGAGAACCAGTTGATGCTTTAAGTTTTATAGTGCATAAAGATAGCAGTTATGAAAGAGGAAAAAAGATGGTAGAAAAATTAAAAACTGTAATACCAAGAAAATTATTTAAGATTCCAATTCAAGCTGCTGTTGGTGGTCAAATAATTGCAAGAGAAACAATATCTGCTATGAGAAAAGATGTACTTGCCAAATGCTATGGGGGAGATATTACTAGAAAGAAAAAATTACTAGAAAAACAAAAAAGAGGAAAGAAAAAAATGCGTGAAATTGGAAATGTAGAAATACCACAAGAAGCATTTTTATCAGTTTTAAAATTAGATGATGAATAAAATTGGGCAAAATATATAAAATGTCAAAAATAGAGAGAAGGATTAAATTGTGAAAGAAAATAAAAGAAAAAATAATTTGAAAGCAAAGATAAATAATAGAACAGAAGTAAATAAAAAAGAAGAAAGAACTTTTGATGATCAAATTGAAGGAAGAAATTCTGTATTAGAACTCTTAGAAAGTGGGAAAGATATAAATAAAATATTTATAGAAAAAGGCGAGAAACATGGTTCTATCCATAAAATAATAGCGATAGCAAAGGAAAAAAAGATAATAATAGTTGAAAAAGAAAAAAGAAAAATGCAAGAAATGGCGCAAACTCAAAATTATCAAGGGGTAATTGCAATAGTGCCACCATTTGAATATTGTGAAATAGAAGAAATATTAGAAGAAGCAACTAAGAAGAAAGAAGATCCTTTTGTATTAATATTAGACGGAATAGAAGATCCGCATAATTTAGGTTCAATAATAAGAACAGCAGAAACAGCAGGAGTGCATGGTATTATAATACCTAAAAGAAGAGCAGCAACTGTAAATAGTACAGTTAATAAAGTTTCAGTTGGAGCAGTAGAATATATGAAAATAGCAAGAGTAAACAATATAACAGATGCAATAAATAAACTTAAAGAAAATGGACTATGGATATGCGGAACAGATTTAAATACAGATAAATATTATTATAATCAAGATTTAACACGGACCAATTGGGATTGTAATTGGAAATGAAGGTTCAGGAATAAGTGAAAAAGTAAAGAAAAATTGTGATTTTTTAGTCAAAATTCCAATGAGGGGAAAAGTAGATTCATTAAATGCATCAGTTTCGACAGGAATAATAGTATTTGAGGCACTTAAGCAAAGAATAAAATAAGTTTTAGGAGGGTACATATGATAATGGCAAAAAAGAAAAGAATGTTAGTAACTAGTATAGTGATAGCTAGTATTGTAGTAATTATAGTAATTGCAGCGTGTATAGGATTATATATGACTACAGATTTATTTAAGTCAAATAGAGAATTGTTTGTTAAATATGCTGCAGGAACTTTTTCTAATATAAATAAACTATTCAATGATGATAACATGAATGAAATGCAACAAGTTTTTCACAATAATAAGTATGAAGTAAAATCAAATACAGATATTAACTATCAAGAAGGAGAAAACAAAGAAAATCCAATAAATAATATTAAATTGGTTGTAAATGGAAAAATAGAAGAAAGCCAAAGTTATGATTATCAAGATATTTCTTTAAGAAATAAAGAAAATGAAAAACTATATGGTATAGAATATTTAAAAAGTAACAATAAGTATGGTATAAGATTTAATGGTATACAACAATTTGCTACAGAAGATATAGGTGGGAGCAGCGAGAGAAAAGAAGGAAGTTTATTAAATGAATTAGCCAGAACTTCAGTTGGAGAAAATGAAATAAATATATTGAAATTTATTTCAGAAATGAGTTTTAGAAATACAAAAATTGAATTAACAGAACAAGAAAATATAACTTTGCAGAACAAGTATATTAATATTTTAAATAAAAATGTAAGTGAAGATAAATTTTCACAAAAGCAGAAAATGATTGTTGAAGTGAATGGCAAAAAGATATCTGCAAATGCTTATAGTATAACTTTGACAAAGGAACAATTAAATAATATATATATAGAAATGTTAACCCAACTAAAACAAGATGAAATTGTACTTTCTAAACTGGAAGAAATAGATACTCTTAAACATCAGTATAATGTAATGATAAATAGCAAAAATCAAGAATATTTTATTAAAGACAAATTTATAAAAGAAATAGATGATAAAATAAAGGAAATACAAGATACTAATATTGGTAGTGATATAAGAAAGATAATAGTGTTTGAAAGTAATATGCAACCAATAGGAATTCAAATAGAATCTAATGAATCTACTATATTAATAACTACAAATGAAACTGATAATAGTATAAGTTATGAATATTTAAAACAAAAAACTACAGAAAAAGAAAATACAGTTAATTTTAAAATAGAAAAGATATCTAATATAAATGATGATAGTATTAGTATGGAATATAATGTAGTACGAGATAATGTGAAAACTACAAATTATCTAGTTAAAAATATGAAATTTGATAAAGATACTGCTAAAACAACAATTGAAATAGCTAGAAAAAATGAAAATGCAGAGATAAAAATAAATTCTCAAAAAGAAGAAAAAGTAGTGAATGAGTTTAAAGATAAATTGGAATTTAATGAAAAAAATAGTGTTAACATAGATAAAATTAGCGAAGAACAAAAAGATAATATTAATAATATTATGAAAGAAGTAAATGATAAACAAATAGAAAAGGTTATAGAAGTTGTTCCTAGAGAAGAAGTAAATGATGTTTTAGAAAAATTGGAACTAAAATTAGAAGAAGCAGATGATATTTCTGGAGATGGATTCATAAGTGAAACAGAAAGAAATAGATTCAACTCTAACTTTGAATTTTATGAAGGAAAGAAAATTCCTAAAGAAAATATTTTAAAACTAATTGATGTAGCAAAAAATAACTTAGAAGACATTAGAGTAACTAAGTATAAAGAACAAAAAAATGGAAGTGGAGAAAAAGAACCTGAGCCGGAAGAATATAAACTAACAATAAAGAAAAATAAGTCAAATGAAAGACTAGCAAATAATTTAGCTACAAATATAAAAAATTCTAAAGATGGCGAATATAATGTAAGAATAGAATATAGCCAAAAAACTGGATTAGTAGAAAATATTTTTATAACAGTAAGTAAATAGGATAGGTAAAAAGACTAAAAATTTATACAAAAATTTTTAGTCTTTTTTTCATAGATATTAAAAATAAATGGTATAAAAGCTACAAAATCAATGAACACATCGAAATGTAATAAAAAAGAAAAAAATAAAAGATAAAAAAATGAAAAAAAGTATTGACATAGTAAAATAAAAATGTTAATATAAATAAGCACTAAGGAAGTGCAAAAAAGAATAAAAAA
>USFW01000032.1 GCA_900553985.1 uncultured Clostridium sp. | reverse complement strand
TGTGGAAAGAAAATGAAATATCTTGCTCAAATTCATTGGGATACTATAATGGATTGTGCTGAGGGAACTTTGTATATAGAAATATGTCCTGACTGTAAGATAATTACTATGTTCCATCAGCAGACTTAATACTAAGGAAACAGTGATAATATGAAAAACTTTGATATAGTAGCTCTTGTGTGTGGAGCAATAGTTATTTATATGATAATTGGCTGTACAATTTTTATATTTAAGCAGCTAAAATATAATTTAAAATTTACGATTATTATTTTTATATCTGTAGTAATAGGCTTAGGTCTTATCTGCCTTTATAACTATTTTAAAAATTTTTAATTCAGGAGGGGGCATATGATTAGTTTAAAAGATAATAATTCACTTGTAAAAAAGATTGGATTTCTCTTTGTTCTTGCTGTTCTTCTTCAAATACCAATGTTTTTTATTCATAGAATAATAGACGACAGAGGTTATTCATATAATAATATGGTAGAAGAAATTGGAAATGAATGGGGAAGAAAGCAGACCATTGGAGGAGTATTTTTAGTAATACCATACAGTGATAAACAAATAGAATATGATGATTCCGGAAAAAAAATAGAAAAGTCAGTTGTAAAAGATTATATTATTTTGCCGGATAAATTAAATGCAAAAGTTAATTTAAAAGATGAAGTAAGAGAAAGAGGAATTTATAAAACAACTGTATATAATGGGGATATTATTTTAGAGGGAGAATTTCCTAAATTAGAAGATGTTTTGCCTGATAATAATATATATCCATACAATATAGGGATTGGAATAGGAATAACAGATACTAAATCTTTAATGAAAGTTGAAGAAATGAAAGTAGAGGGAAAAGATATAAAATTGGAGTCTGGAACAGGAATTAAACAATATCCATTAAATACTGGAGTATCTGGAAGAATACATGAAAATATTTTACAAAAAGATAAAATACATTTTTCTATTAAATTTAGTTTAAGAGGAAATGGTGGCATTGAAGTTCTGCCATTTGGTAGAGAAAATCATTTTGAAGTAAGTTCTCCTTGGAAAGCTCCAAAATTTTATGGAATTTTACCAAGTACAAAAGTAATTGATGAAAATGGATTTAAAGCAGAATGGGAAGTATCTTCTTTTGTAAGAAATTATAAACAAGATTTTGTTGATGGATATTACTCAGATATTACAGAGGGAAAAATCGGAGTAGATTTATATGAAGGTGTAACTCATTATAGACAAGTTATGAGAGCTGTAAAATATAGCATGCTTTTTATAATGTTAAGTCTTTTTGTTGTATATATTTTTGAAGTAACAAGCAAAAGATTTACTCACTATGTTCAATATGGAGTAGTTGGATTTTCACTTACAATGTTTTATTTAGTTCTGCTTTCAATGTCTGAATATTTTAGTTTTAATTTAGCTTATATAATTGCTGCCCTGATGGTAGTAATCCCAAATTCATTATATATAAGAGCTGTAACTAAAAATAGTAAATATGGTTTTGGAATGTTGGCATTTTTATCAGGAATATATGCAGTCCTTTATTCTATTTTAAAGATGGAGCAGTATGCTCTTATAACAGGTACTCTTTTACTTATGACAGTTCTTTATGTGATGATGTATATTACAAGAAACATTGAAACTTCTGAGGAGGTATAATTTATGAGAAAGAAAAAATTAACCGAAGAAGAATTAAGATTTAATGAAGATATAAAAAAAGTTGTTTTGGATATTTTAGAAAAGAATAAAAAACCTATGATAAAAATTAGTTTATCAGATGATAAACCAAACCTATTCCAAAGTAAATTTGGAGGAGTTCCATATTTACCAAAAAATGTAGAAATTCCTAAGAATAAAGAAAATGAACAACTTACTTTACTTGCTCAAATAAATATAGAAGAACTGCCAAAAAATAATATCTATCCAATGAAAAAGGGAATATTACAATTTTGGATATTAAATGACGATGTTCTCGGGCTTGATTATGATACACATTTAGGAAATGGATTTAAAGTTGTTTATTATAAAGAAATTGACAAAAGTGTAACAGAAGAAGAAGTTTTAGAAAAATATAAACCTTATAAAGATGAAGACAGTTATTTTCCAGTAGAAGGAGAGTTTTCTTTAAGCTTTAAATTAACAGATGGATATTGCACAGCTTCAGATGATAGATTTTCAAAATTTTTTATAGAAGAGATTAAAAATTTTGAAAAAGAAAAAGGAGAAGAGTATAAAGAGATATTTGAAAAATATAGAAAAAATAATTTAGGTTATAATATATGTTATGATTTTTATGAAATTTTTGAAGAAGATAAAAATCTGAATGATAAATTATTTGGAGCTGGACATAAAATAGGTGGTTATCCTGATTATACTCAAAACGATATTAGAGATGAAGAATATGAAATATTACTTCTACAAATAGATAGTGAAGGAACAGAAAAAAATGAAATTATGTGGGGAGACTGCGGAATTGCTAATTTCTTTATAAGAGAAAAAGATTTAAAAGAACTTAATTTTGAGAAAGTTATATATAATTGGGATTGCTGTTAAGGAGGCAAAGTATGAGTTATGATTTAATGGCATTTGAAATTTTTAAAGCACCAAAAGATAGAGAAGAATTTTTTAAATGGTATGACAAACAGACAGAGTGGAAAGAAGACCATGATTATGAAGATATAAATGTTTCATCAGAAAAACTTCAAAATTTCTATAAAGAAATGATAAAAACTTTTCCTCCTATGAATGGAGAAGATTGTCCAAGTGATGAGGAAATGGAAAATAATCCTGAGCTGGAAGATTATTTAGCTGATTACTGTATAGGATATGACGTAATATATATTGCTTTTTCTTGGGATAAATCTGAAGAGGCATATAATTTAATGAAAGAACTTTGTAAAAAATATCAAGTAGGATTTTTTGATGTAAGCGGTGATGGAGATATTTTCTATTAATAAATATCACAAGAAATAAAAGTTTTGAGGAGAAAAAATGATTAGGGTTGATTATGATAAGTGTATTAAATGTAAAATGTGTATTAAGGATTGTTTTCCAGAAAATATTACATTTGAAGATGAAAAAATAAGAATAAAAGGCGAATGTATGATGTGCGGGCATTGTGTGGCTGTCTGTCCAACCAATGCTATAACTTTTGAAGGATATGAAGAAACAAAAGATTTAAAAGAATTAAACTCAAAAATAGAACCAGAAACTTTTTTAAATTTTGTAAAATCCAGAAGGAGTATCAGACATTTTAAAGATAAAAAGATAGATAAAGATATTATTGAAAGATTATTAGAAATAGGCAGATATAGTCCGACAGGTGCTAATATACAAGATGTAAAATATTATGTTATCCAAGATAGTTTAGAAGAATTTAAACCACTTGTATGGGAGGGAATAAATAATTTTGTCAATTCAGATGAAAAAAATCTATTTCTAAAAAGATATAAAAATAGATTTATAGAAATGTATAAAACTTACAAAACAGATGACAAACTTTTCTTTAAGGCTCCAATGGTTTTAGTTATTACAAGTTCAAATAAAATCAACGGAATATTGGCAGGTGATAAAATTGAAATGATGGCTGATATGATGGGATTAGGTGTTCTTTTCAGTGGATTTATAGAAATGGGAATTATGCACAATGAAGAACTTGTTAAAAAATTTAGATTAAAAAGAAATACTATCTGTGCTTGTATGCTGATTGGATATCCAAATATAAATTATCAACGTACTGCTCCCAGAAAAGAAATTAATATAGAATGGTTATAAATTTCAAAAATATTACAGGAGGGATTTTATGCTAAAAATTGAAGATATTTTAAGAGAAGATTTTGATTGGGAAAATGTAGAAATGGATGAAGATGAATTTGATGAGTTAGAAAGTCAGTTGATTATAAATTATTTAAAGAAAAACTCTCCAAAAGAAAGACAACTTTTAGCAATAGATTGGAACTTTGATAATTCTAAGGAAGTTATCAAATGGATAGCAGAACAGCCTGATACTGATAAGGGAACAGCTTTATTTTTATATTGGTATATGAATCCTCAATTTTTTAAGAAATATGAAAATAGAGAAGAATGTGAAGAAGAGGGTGGTTGGGTTTTAGAAGATTATGATATTGTTGAAATTCTTGAGAAAAATTATATTTCAGGTTTTTATAAAAATCAAAAATATGCTTTTGACCCTAAAAATGACCCATATAATTCAGATTATGATTGGACAGAAGAAGTTGACGAAGAGGAAATGAAAAGAGAGATACCTGAAGAGATGTATATAGCTTTAGAAGGAGAAGTTTTAGAAAGTCCAAACTGGGAAGAGGGAATACCTGACGATATTATACCTATTTTGGATAAACTTTATGAAGTATTAGATGAAGAGTAGGAGGTAAGTTATGAAAAAATTAAACCCTGATTTTGTTTATTTGGAAGATATGTATAATGATGATTATTACCCAAAATTTTTAGTAGATAAAGTAAAAAGTTGTATAGCAGAAGTAGTTGAGTTTTTAGAAAATGAAGAGTATGAGGATTTGGAAGAAGTTCAAGAAAAACTTGATGAAATGACAGAAAAAATTAATGATTTACAAGAAGAGTTTGATGAAAATGATAGTGAGATTGAAACAGTGGCAAGAGATAGTATCGGAGTAACTGTTGAAAAAATACTTAATTATTTTGGAATAGATATTGATATAGAGGAAGCCATAAGGGAAAGAGACTGGTAAAATTAAATAAAACTTAAAGAGAGGTGGTGCTTACGATAATAATTGCTTTTGAAAATTAAAGAACAATTTTATCATGAGCATTTTTTTAATAAATAACATAGGTACAAAAAAATAAAAAGAGAACTGTACAAGACCGCTCTCTTTTTAGGACATATTTACTGCTATTTCTCTTAATTTAATAATATCATATTTTATAAAAAAATCAAACAGAGATAAGGTGATTATATGGAAAGATATAATTTATCAGCAGAGCATATAGTTAAACTATTATATAGAAAAAAGATTAACAGAGTAACTACTACTCCAAATTCAGAAAACTTTTTTAATAGTCCTGTTTTTGAAAAAGTCTTTGGAAATAATTCTGTAAATAATAATTATAAAATAAGCTGGGAAGAGATAAACAGAACTGAAATCAGATTAAAAACCAATTTTCCAAAAGTTTTAAGAAGATATTATCATGAATGCGGGGATTTAGAGATAAACAGTTGTTTCAGCAGTATTTTAAATTTAGATGAGATTGGATTTTCTCATACTTGGGAAAGAGAAGTTTTGGAAGATGATGAAGTTTCCAATGATGAGATAGAAAAAGTTTTGGAACAAACAGATAATTTCTTAATATTTTGGACAGAAAATCAAGGTGTATGGAATGCAGGTATAAAAAAAGAGGACTTAGCTTTGGAAAATCCCCCTGTATATATGACAACTAATGATGATTTATATTCTTGGGAAAAAATAACAGATGATATTGATACTTTTATAATATTACAAGTTTTAGATAATTTACAAAGCAGTGGATTTTATTTTTTAACTTTTGACAGCAGAGAAATTGATTTTCTTTTATCAGATAAAAAAATCTCAAAAGATGAGCTGTTAAAAAATCCATTTGGAGTAAAAGAGAGAAATTTAAAATTCCCTGTTTATTTAAACTATGATTATAAGGGAGATAAAATCTACATTTTTCAAGTGAAAGAGAATAAGTTTGAAAAATGTTTTTTGATAAAACCAAGTGTAAAAAAAGATGAAACTTCTTATGCTGATGAAATTTTATTAAAAATAGCCGAGATTTTATCTTTTAACGATAGAAAGATTATAAAAAAATTAGAACTTATTTTTGAAGATTTCCGTAATTATTTAAGAAACGATATAAGTTTCCGATATTTTGATGAAGAGATAAAAGCACTTTCTGATAAAGAAAAAATTAAATTAAAAAAAATAGAATTAAAAGTTGCAGCTATGATTTTACTTTTAAGCGAAAATGGATATATTTGCTATCTTGATTGGAAATGTGAGCTGGAAGATTTTCAAATGATTTCTGATGTAATGAAAAAAGTTGGCATAGATGAAAATATTTGTAATATTGAAGATTTAAGCCTTGATGAAGATGATGACATAGAAATTTGGAGTGAAGAGTTTAATAAAGTATTCGGTAAAAAAGATATTTTTATTGGAAATATTAATACCAGCTCTGACAGTTATTCTATTTTCCCTATAAATAAAGAAAATTTAAAAAAATTAAGAGAATTAGGAAATAGAATTGGTGTGAAAATAGAGTTTTTAAATTATTCAGAGGAGGAAAAAAATATGGATAAAAATTGGCAGGAAATGTATGAAAGAAACAAAGAAAAATTTAGATGTAAGATAGATTTAGAGAGTTATTTCACTGAAAAGAAAATAGGAGAAATGGAAGTTGATATTTTAAATATTGGAGAAGTTAATTTACCTACCGGGAAGATTTTAGCCTGTGACCCATTGGTAGAACTTGGAGAAGCTAAAACATATATTCAAAAAACTCCTGTTGGAAAATTTCCTGTAAAAATTTGTGTTGTTCCAAGTGAGAGTTACGGAGATAGATATGCTTGTGTAAAAGTTGAATTTAATAAAAATAAGCCAGCAGTTTATGAATTAGCTGTAACAGGAAATGAAGAAGAAATGGACGAAGCAGGAGAAGATGAGTTCTATGGATTTGGTGTTGACGCAGGAATGGGCTGTGTAGCAGATAAAAAATCTCAAGATGAATATTCAAAATATTGGAAAAAACTTGAAGAAGAGGAAGAAGCAGACAATCCTTATGATGATATTTTTGAAGAACTGTTAGAAGAGAGTTTTAAAAAGTTTCCTAAATATCAAAGAGATTGTGGAGACTGGGCTGATTTTATAATCCCTGACACTGATTTAAATATTCCTGTTTTTGCATCAGGCTGGGGAGATGGATATTATCCCTGCTATTTTGGATATGATGAAAAAGGAGAACTTTGTAGCTTCTATATTCTTTTTATAGATATTGAAAAAGAATATTCTGATGAAGAGGAGGAATAATTATGTTAGATAAATTATGTGAAAGAAAAGCCGGTTATCTAGGTTTTTGGGCAGGAAATTTTAAAGATGTAGAAGATTTTTATAAATATATTCAATCATTTTACTGTATTTTTGAGGAAGATGAAGAGGAAGAAGAGTACAATCCAGAATATAATTTTTTAGAAAAAGATTTTAACAAAGAGTTAGAAAAAATCTTTTCTGTGGATAAAAAGTGGAAAAAAGATTTTGAAGAGATGTTTGAAGAATACTTTAATAGATTTGAATATGATTTTGGAGTAACATTTGATGAAGATTTCCAAATATGTGGAAATAGTGAAGAGCCTACTGATGAACTAGAAGTTTTATTTAAAGAATGGGAAGATTTAATAGAGCCTGTAAAGAAATTTTTAGGAAAAGACAGATTTGATAAAAAATATAATTGTTTCTTTGGAATACCCTCTTGTAAATATGGAGGAGCTGTGAAAAAAATCTCTAATGAATGGGGAGAACTTGAATTTTTAGGAAATGTAGAGGAAGATTTTTATTCAAATGATATAGCTGAAGAATATAATTCATAATAAAAGGGTGTGATACTATGGCAGTAATGAGTGATTTAGCAAAGGAATTTGTAGAATTTTTTGATTGTGGATATGAATATTTTCCTAAAAATACATATGAAGAAATTATGGAAAAATTTGAAAAATACAGCAAAGAGGGAAAAGAGAAAGGATATTTTCCTGTGATTGTAACTGTTGATGAAACTCTTTTAGAAAGTTTATCTTTTAATATATCAGATGATGAAGAATTTACTATAGAAGATGTAAGAGATTATAGAAAAAGATATATCTTGTCTATTTTTTCAGAGGGTGGAAAAAATATTTTAAGAGATTTAATAAATACAAGAAAAACAGAGGCAGAAGATGATGAGTTATCTTTTAGTGAAGAAATACTTGGAGAGTTTGAAGAAAATGAAGAAGAAAAACTTAATTCTCCAATAGGATTTTTAAACTATAGAACAGATAAGCCCGAAGAACTGTTTATAGTAAAAGTTCCAGTAAAAAATCCTTGGGAGATATTTGCTTGGTTTCCTATGGGAAATTGGAATGAATGTCCCAGCACATCAGAACATATGTCAGTATCAAGATATTGGTTTGAAAAATATGGAGCTGTACCTATTACAATAACTCACGATGTATTGGAGTATAAAATTGAAAAAATCATTACTGATAAAGAAACAGCTATGGAAACAGCAATAGAGATGTATGGATATTGCCCTGATGTAGACCAAAGTTATGAAACTCTTGGACAACTAGCAGGAAGTTTAATTAATTCTAGTGTATGGTATTTTTGGTGGGACTAAAAAGGAGTTTTATTATGTTAGATAAAAATATGCTTGAAACTTCAAAAAGAAATGCAATTTTAATAAATTATTCTGAAGAAGAAAACAAAGAAAAATTACTAAAAGGGACTTCAAAGATTGGCGGTAAACCTGATTTACCAAAAGATTTTCAATGGTTTTATTATAATGGAGAAGATTATAAAAAAATAGTTGAAAACAGACCACTTTCATTTTTAATGCAGATTAATTGTGAAGAAGTTCATAAATATGATAAAGAAAGCCTTTTGCCTGAAAAAGGAATGTTATATTTTTTCTATGAATTATTTACTATGACTTGGGGATTTTCTCCACAAGACAGAGGAAGTGCAAAAGTTTTCTATTATGATGGAGAGATAGAAGATTTAGTTCCTGCTGATTTTCCTGAAGATATGGAAAAAGATTGTATAATTCCTGAATCTAAAATAAATTTTGAAAGTATGAATGATTATCCTATTGACTTTTTAGATTATTATGATGTTGACGATAGTATAGAAGAAACAAGAAGAAAAGAAAAAGAATTTGAAAAAGAGTTAGAGGAATTGGGATATAAAGCTGATACTACAAAACTTTTAGGACACCCTGAACTTATCCAAGGAGAATATTGGGAAGAGTGTGAGGGAGTGGCTGGAAAAAATATTTATTACGGCTCTGCTCCTATAAAATATGGCAGTGATGAAGTTAAAAAATCTATAAAAGAAAATGCAAAAGATTGGATTTTGCTTATGCAGGTAAGTGAATTGGAAATCGGAGATTATGGATTGTATTTTGGAGACAGCGGGAAAATATATTTTAATATCAGAAAAGAAGATTTAAAAAATAAAAACTTTGATAATGTTTGGTTAATTCTTCAATGCTATTAAACAAGGGAGGGAAGTTATGAAAAGAGCTTTTGAATTTAGTGATGAGAAATCTCATAAATTTTGGTGGATAGAAAGTTTGGAAGAAAAATTTGTAGTAAATTATGGAAAAATAGATAGCATTGGAAAATATGAGATTAAAGAGTGGGATAGTATAGAGGAATGTGAGAAACAAGCTGAAAAACTTATTAAATCCAAAATAAAAAAAGGATATAAAGAAATAAATAATTTTGATTTTGAAAATCGTTATTATTTTGATGATATAGAATATGATATAGATTTTCTTACTTCACACCCTAATTTTAGAAAGCATTTTACTGATGAACAACTTTATTGTAATTGTGGAGATGAGGAAACTCCTTTTGGAAGTGATACAGGAAATGATGTTCTTCATATAATAGAGGAGAAAATAAGAAAAAATAAAAATTTTAGCTTTTCAGACTTCCCTAAATATTTAATAGAGAAAGAGTGGGGAATAGAATATTTTGAACCTGTGCCTATAATTGATGAAAAAACATTTGCAGAGGATTTAAAAATAAAAGATAAAGGTCTAAGTAGAGAAGCTATAATTAATGAAAGTGATGAAGTAGTAATAGCCACAGCTTTTGCACAGATAAAAATAACTGGAAAAATCAATGAAAATTTAAAAGAAAGAGCTTTGTTATCTTTAAAAAGAATGGAGCTAATAGCTAAAATTTGTGGTTATGGAGAATCTGAAATTAATAAACAATTATATAATGATTTAGAGAGCTTTGAAAATAAAAAAACTCTAAAAATACCTACATATTTAAAAAATAATATTAAAGATTATGTAGAAAAAGATTTTTCTACTATGACAATAGTTTCATCATCTGGAAATGATTTATTAGAAGTATGGTATTGTGGAGAGCTATTTGAAGTAAAAGGAGAAAAAACAAAATATATAGGAAATATTGATAATATTCCAATTAAAATAGTAGCAATAGATAGAAAAAGTAAAGAGGAGATAATAATTTTCGATGAAAGTTCTCACGGATATAACAGTATGTTTTGTGATGAATACACTGATGAACAAATAAAAAATAGACCTTTAAAAAAATATGATATTCCTACTTCAAAATTAATACTAGAACTTGGATACAGCATTGACTATGAAGATGAAAAAGAAGAATTTATAAATGATGATAATAAAACTGTAACTCTTATTAATGGAGATATAATGTCTTGGGAAGATGTAAAAATAAATGGATATGATTTTTTAAGACTTTCATATATCAATAATAATGGAGAAAAAATTTCTATTGCTGAATATGAATTAGCTTAATTTAGAGGAGCTGAGATTATGAAAATTACAGAAGATTTATGGTGGAAATCATTTGAAAAATATGGAGAGGAATTTGCAAAGGCTAGACCTAATTATGAAACTTTAGATGAAAAAATACAAGAGATTGGAGCATTATTCCAATATGAATTAGATATTTATAATGGTGGATTTCTTCAAGCATTTTGTAATTGGGGATATGATTGCTATTTACTTGAGATAAAAGCTCTTGAAAAGATTGGAGCTAACAATTCTAAAAGAATTTTAGAAGAATGTTATTCCATTATAGTAAATTTTGAAAATGATGATAGAATAAAAGAATATTATGATATTCCTAAATATTTAAGTAAAGAAGATGAAGAAAGATTAAATTCTCTTGATGAGGAATACTGGGAAGATAAAGATAATATAATGGAAAAAATGTATAATTTTTACATAGAAAAATAGGGGTGGACTATGGAATACATGAAAGAATTTTTAAAAAATGAAGATAGAGAAAGTTTTGATAATTTTTGGGAAAACAGCCAAAAACTTGTTTGGATAGATTGGAGAGAGTATGATGAAGATATAATAAATTATATAGAGAGAGTAATCCAATCAGGAGAACTTTTTGGAAAAAATAAAGATGCTGATAATGAAATGGGATTTGATATATTTATAGAATGGAAAGGAAAAGAATATAAAATATCTTATCCTGATAAAGAGGGTTCTGATAGAGATACAACTATCAAAACTTTAAATAAAATTATTCAGCCTGAATATGAAATAAAATTATTTATGGAAAGTCTAGGAAATGATACTTTAGCTTTTGTCCCTCTGCTAAAAAGTGAGTGGGAAGAATTAGAAAAAGAGTTTGGAGAGGAAAAAGTAAATTATTATTTTTCTAAGATAGATGATGAAAGCAAGATGTTTGACTTAGATATGGACGAACTTTTTGAAATTTTGGATAAAAGAAAAGAGATAAAAAATTTCTTTGATTAGAGGTGGATTATGAAAAAAATATCAATAGATGATTTTGGAATAGAGAAAAATGATTGGGGATATTATTTTACTGCCAATATTGATTTTTTAGGGCAAAATTCAGAATTACTTTTAAACTATGATACAGAAGATGAGATTTCTGAAATTGAATTAAAAGATATTTTAAATAAATCTTTAGAAAAAATAAATAATATTCTTGAAAAGGCTGAGAAAAACAGAGCACAGCTTATGGAACTTTTAAAAGAAAAAGATTATATAAATCTTGCAACAAAATGGGTAAAATGGGAAGAAGGCGGAATAAAAGTTGAAGAAGAAGAAAATTGTTATCTTATAAATGGTACTAAAGTTTATACTCCTATAACTGAAGAAAATTTTGAAAAGAGTATGAATTTTGGAGAGATTGCAACAGATATTTATTCAGATGGAGAAACAGAGGACATGTCAGTATATATTACTTTTGAGCCTGATTATTTTGTAGGGCATTGTATAGAATGTTATATTGAGGAAAATGGAAACTTTTTAGTTAATGGATTAGCAGGATAAGGAGGTAAATTATGGGAGCTTGGGGTATAAAAGCATTAGAAAGTGATGAGGGATTAGATGTTGTTGATGTTTTAAGAGAATATCTTGAAGAATTTAAAAATAAGAAAGTGATTACTTTAAAAGAAATAATAGATTTAATGATTGAAGAGGGAATGTTAGGAGAAACTTTTGAAGATATAGATTTTCTTTATGATAATACAGCAATAGCTATATCAGAACTTTATTTTGATTTTAAAGAAAATGGAAAATTAGATTATGATTATGATGATGAGGAAACTACTTTTTCTAAATTAGAAAAATTTTCTAGTGATAAAAAATCCTTAAAATATCTTATAGATTATTTAACTAATATTTATAATAAAGTTCCTGACGAAGATGGAGAGAGAGAAATAGTAGATTTATGGTATGAAAATGGAAAAAATCCAAATTATGAAGAATGGTATAATCATCTAGGCTCTTTAATTGAAAAATTAAAAGCTGAATATAAAAGCTAGGAGATGATTTTATGGGAAAAGTCTATAAACTTGACATTGATAAATCTTTAGCTTTCAAGTTTTAGAATATGCTGGTTGGTACGAGGGAAGAAAAGTAGATATAGAAAAAATAGAAAAATATTATAAAGAAAATAATATATACTAAAAATTATTAGGAGGAAGTTATGAAAAAAGAATTACCATTTTTTAAATATCACCCAGACCCTTTAAAGACAGGAACTTTTGAAACAGATGAAACTGTAATTTGTGATTGTTGTGGAAAAGAAACTGATGTATATTATTCTGGACCTTTTTATTCTGTTGAAGATGTTGAATATTTATGTCCTGAATGTATAGCCAATGGAGAAGCAAGTAAAAAATTTGACGGAGATTTTATAGATATTTATTTTGGAAAAGTTAGTGATGAAGAAAAAATAGATGAATTAACTCACAGAACTCCAAGCTATTGTGGTTGGCAACAAGAAATTTGGGTAACTCATTGTGATGATTTTTGTGCTTTTCTTGGTTATGTAGGAGCTAAAGAATTAAAAGAAATGGGAGTTTTAGAAGAAGTAATTGAAAATGGAAGTCCTGAATTTAATGCTGAATGGAGTGAAGAGCAGATAGAAATAATAAAAAATATGGTTGACGGAGGACACGTTCAAGGATATTTATTCAAATGTCTTCATTGCGGAAAACATTTCTTATACTATGATGTTGACTAAGAGGTAAAATTTATGAAAAAATTAATTTTATCAGTTCTATTCTGTCTTGTAACTTTTTATTCTTTTGGTTATCAAATAGATGAGAATTTTACAGGACAGGTTATTAAAAAATATAAAAATGGACAAGTAAAATCTATTGAAAATTTTAAAAATGGAAAACTTAATGGAGAATTTAAAGAGTTTTTTGAAGATGGAAAGTTATTTCAAATTGCAACTTTTAAAAATGGAGATATGAAAAATATAAAAGTTTTCTATGAAAATGGAAATTTAAAATTTGAACAAAATTTAAAGGATAGAAAAGGAAAATATAGAGGATATTATCCAAATGGAAAGTTAGAAGTAGAGGGAGAAGTCTTTCAAGGAGATGAAATAGGACTTTGGAAATATTATAATGAGAACGGAAGCCTTTCTTCAGAAGGTATGTATAAAGAAGGAAAAAAAGTTGGAGAATGGAAGTTCTATAAAACTGATGGAAGTTTATTAAAAACTATAAACTATAAAAACTAAGGAGGGAACTTATGTACAAAATTGGTTATCTTGGAAACTTTGAAAAAGTACCTCAAGTTGTAGAGTATATCTTAAACAGTGATGTGGAAAATTTGGAGAAAGAATTAAAAAGCGGCTGGGATATAAATAAAAAAATTACTTTAAGTGAATTTATAACAGAAACTCCTTTAGAAATAGCTATACAATGTATTAAAGAAGAAGTTATTTTATGGTTAATTGAAAAGGGAGTAAATGTAAAAGCTGATGTAGACGATTGGGGAACTCCTATTTCAAGTGCAACTCGTTTTTTATCTTCAGAGATGTGTGAATTATTTATAAAACACGGAGCATTGGAAAATTTCACAAAAAAACAATACAAAAGAATTTATACTGATATTTATTATGGCGAAAATTTTAAAAATATAGATATTTTTGAAAAATATGGAGTAACTGTTAAAAAATATGGAAATAATTGTTTAAGAAAAGCTGTCTATGATAGAAATCAAAAATTAGCTCAAATGTTTTTAGACTATGGAGCTGATATAAATTATCACGAATATGACCAAGTTTTTACTGATAACTCAACTCCTGTAATAGTAGCTGCTACTACAGATTCTCTTAAATTAGTAAAATGGCTCGTTGAAAAGGGAGCTGATATAACAATTAAAAACAAATTTGGAGAAAGACCATATTCAATAGCAGTTTTAAATAAAAATCAAGAGATGATAGATTATATTAAAAGTTTAGAGCCAGTAGATTTTCATAATGAAGAGGCTAGAAAAAGTATAATAAAAAAATATAAACTGCCAAAAGATATGGTAGAGTTCTTTAATAAGGGAGATTTAAAAATAGAATTTCCAGAGAATATTGACAGTAAATATATTGAATTTTGGAAATTGGAAGATACTGTTGAACTGACTTGGAAAAGAAAAAAATATCTTTCTTTAGTAAAAGATTTAGAAAATTATTGGTTACATCTTTTATGGTATCCAAAAGAAAAAACATTGTATATTTTTGACGGAGAACACGAAGAAATTTATAAAATTGGAGATTGGAGCTATTTTATAAATAATTGTGAAGAGATTGTTGGGAAATTCCTAGACGGAGAGCTTTAAAAGGGGCTGATATTATGTTAGGAATATTTAAAATCAGTGTATCAGAACTTTATAAAAAGCCATTTAGAATAGTTATAATATTTTTATTAAACCTGCTTGTTGTCTTTGGAGTGAACAGATTTGAAATTGTAGCCGAAACTTTTACTATTTTTGTTCCACTGATATTAACAATACTTTTTATAGAAGAATATAAAACTAAAAAATGGAAAGATATATTAATAAATTTTTTAATCTATTTGGGAATTTTTTCTTTAAATGCTCTTCTACTCTATAAACAGATAGAAATTTTAGATAGAGAGGAATTTTTAAATAATAGTCAAATTCTTTTCTTTAATTTGAAAACAGTATCTACTGATATTATAGTATCTATTTTTGCAATGGGATTTTTGTATTCTGTTGTTAAAAATTTAAAATATAAAATAGCAGTAGTTGATATGTTTAGATATTTTAAAGAAAAATCTTCAAGAATTTTAGTTCCATTTTATGGAATAATTTTTACTCTGTATATCTCTGTTTTAATATATTATGGACTAAATACTGATGTTTGCTATGATTTATTAAATATATTTTTCCTTTTCTTTGTAGTAACTTTTATATGTTTTTTAATGTTGGTTTTTAAAAACTTTCTAATTTCAGATAAAAAAGATGAGGTTACTTATAGATTAAGAGAAAAATCTTTAGGATTTTATGCAAAATACACATTAAGCATAGCAGGATTAACTATTGGAGCAGGAGTTATAATTTCTACATATATTATGGCTGTCAGTATGATGAGAAAAAATATAATATTTTTAATAATAGCAGGTGGAATTATAGCTTTATTATTAGTAGTAATAGTAGAAATTTTAATTTTAAATATGCTGATTAAAATTAATGGAAAAGTTCAGACTAAGCCAATGAATTTTAAGAAATTTTTTAATACTTTAGCTGTTAATATTATAGGTTTATTATTCCTTGGAATTGCCATATTTATAAATTATACTATTGATATGAATATTCTTATTATTAATCCTTTGGTTTTAGATATTTTACTTGCTGTAATGATAAATTTTATAGGGTTAATTATAAATTTCCAAGTATTAGGAGTTTTAGTTGATATTCCATTTACATTAGCTTTAAAAGATGGTTTTAGAAAAACTAAAAAATTTTTAAATCCAAAAGTTTTACTGATTTTAATAGGAGAGGATATTTTTCTAATAATTAGTATTCTAAATGGAAGTTTTACAGGATTTGTATATTTTATAAATTTTATAGTATCACTTTATTTAATAGATTTTTATTTGAAAGAAGAGGGGGTTTTAAATGAAACTTGCAGAAGCATTAAATATTAGAGCTGACTTAAATAAAAA
>USFW01000031.1 GCA_900553985.1 uncultured Clostridium sp. | reverse complement strand
CCTAAATGTGCCGAAAATACTTGTGGGTTACCCTGCTGGGAAGATAGGTTGTTGCCAGATTTATATATATTCCTCTTTAGCTCAGTTGGTAGAGCGCTCGGCTGTTAACCGATAGGTCGTTGGTTCGAGTCCAACAAGAGGAGCCAAAAAAACCGTTTCAAAAGAAACGGTTTTTTTATGTAGATATATGAAAATATTAATATATATTATAAATTTATAGTTTGAATAATTTTTTTAAATTAAATAGTAAAATTATGTAACAAAATCAATTTTATTGCGTCATATTATAAAAGGAGGATATCAGTTATGTAGAATATGGAAGAAATATATAAAGAATATTTTAAAACAGTAAATAAATACTTATTCTGTCTAACCCATAATGATGATATTTCAGAAGAACTCACACAAGAAACTTTTTATAGAGCTGTAAAAAAGATTAATACATATAAAGGTGAATGCAAAATATCAGTATGGTTATGTCAAATTGCTAAAAATCTTTGGTATGATAAATGTAGAAGAGATAAAAGATTAGTACATATTGAAGAGAGTAAATTATTTAATATACAAACATTAAATAACATCGAAGATGATATTATATCAAAAGAAGAAAAGAGGTTATTAAATAGAAAAATACAAAAATTAGATGAAAAAACTAGAGAAGTGATTTATTTAAGAATAGTAGGAGAGTTAACTTTTAAGGAAATAGGAGTTATTATGGATAAGACAGAAAATTGGGCTAGAGTAACTTTTTATCGAGGAAAAAATAAAATGAAGGAGGTTGATGAATATGGAAAATAACAAAGATAAAAGAGAATGTAAAATTGTTCAGGATTTATTGCCAAGTTATATAGAAAATCTAACTACAAAAGAAACAAAAGTTTATATTGAAGAACACCTAGAAAAATGTCAGAGTTGTAAACAAGTTTTAGAAAGGATGAAACAAGAGTTTAACTTAAATATAACTAAAAAAGATAATCGAGAAGTAAAATATATAAAAAAATTTAATAAAAAAATAAATATATTAAAATTAATAATATCATTAATCTTAGTGGTATTTATAATACTTACAGCAAGGAAAGTTATTATAATTTCAAGTTTATCTAAAAATGCAGAAAATACTATTAATACATCAAATTATCATACTGTAACATATTCATACTATTTAGAAGATTATTCAAAAACAGAAGTATTTTCATTAGGAGATAAGAAGAAAATTATAACAACACAAAGAAAGGATAATGGAATAAATAAAATAACAATATTTGCCAGGAAAAATGAAAGCTCTAGTGAAAATGATAAAAAATATATAGCAAATATTTATAGAGAAGTTAAAGACGAAAAAGATGGTAAAATTGAAAAAGTTGTAAACTTAAATCAAGAAATTGAAATATTTGTTAATCCTCAAAATGTAACTAAGACAGAAAACTATTTACAGTTGTTTGTATATTCAATTCTTTCATCTGTTAAAGATACTACATTTAATGGAGAAGAATGCTATTATATTTCAAACTTTAAAAGTGTTAATAATAATTTAGAAGAAGGAATATATGTAAATAAATCAACAGGTCTTCCTATAAGTTCTATTGCATATGAATATAAAAACCCAGATGGTACACGAGGAAGAGTTCCAACATCAGATTATATATATGAGTTTAATGAGGTAAAAGAGGAAGAATTTGTAGAACCCAATATAGATGAATATAAAGTAACTAATCGATAAGGAAATATTAAAGTTAAAAATATTTAGAAAATTAGAATATATGAACTGAACCCAAATTATTAGACAAAAAAGTTTAATAATGAGGGTTCCTTTTATGCCTAATTGCAGATATTAAAAGATAAAACTAAACCATAAAGAATTAAGATAATAAGCAATATAGAAGCAAATTAATAAATTCTTCAATTAATATTAAGAAAAAATAAATAGTATAAAACAATATCATATGGTAAAATAAGAAAAAACAAAAGATAGAAAAGTTTTAATTTTAGCCTATTACATATATTTTAATTAATATAGGCAAAGAAAGAGAGGATTAGTAATTATGCAGACAATACTTGAATGTAAAGATTTATGCAAAGATTTTGGTAAAAAGAAAATCTTAAAAAATGTTTCCTTAAAAATAGAAGAAGGAGATATTTTGGGGTTTATAGGACCAAATGGAGCAGGAAAGACAACAACTATAAAGCTAATACTAGGATTACAAGGTATAACAAAAGGAACCGTATTAATAAATGGATATGATATACAAAAGAATTTTACAAATGCTATTGAAAAAGTCGGTGCAATAGTAGAAAATCCTGACATGTATATGTATTTATCTGGATATGATAACTTAAAATTAGTGGCAAATCTATATAAAGGAATTACAAAAGAAAGAATAGAAAAAGTAGTTAAATTAGTAAAATTGGAAAATAGAATAAATGATAAAGTATCAAAATATTCTTTAGGAATGAGACAAAGATTAGGGATAGCTCAAGCAATTTTGCATAATCCTAAGTTATTGATTCTAGATGAGCCAACTAATGGATTAGATCCTGAGGGAATAAAGGAGATGAGAGAACTTTTAGTTAAATTAGCACAAGAGGAAAAAATGGCTATCTTAATTTCAAGCCATAATTTAGCCGAATTAGATAATTTTTGTAATAAAGTATGTATAATAAAAAATGGAGAAGTAATAGAAACAAGTGAAATTTCAAAAATAAAAAATGATGAAAGAAAAACTTTTAGAATATTTGAAACAAATGATAGTAAAATGATTGAAAAATTAATAAAAAATATAGGGTTAGCTTTTAAGACAATTGATGATAAGAAAATAAAGATAAATATTGATAAAGATGAAGTACCAGATTTAATAAAATGTTTAGTTGAAAATGATATAAAAATATATGAAGTTAAAGAAGAAGAAAAGACTTTAGAAGAAGCATTTTTTGAAAAGACAGGAGGGAATATAATTGAGTAAGTTAATAAAAAATGAGTTAATAAAAATATTTAAGAAAAAAACAATATATATTGCACTTATAGCAGTATTATTACTTTTAATATTTATGAATTGTATATTAAAATTTTCTGGTTCTAGTAGCAATGAGATATATGCATATACAGAAGAACAAATAGGATATTTAAAAGAAGACTTATCGAAATTAGATCCTAAAAAAAGCAGTGACACAAGTATGTATATAGAGCTAAAATCAACGATTGATACAAATGAGCTTATGCTTAAGTATTCAAAAGATGCATGGCAAAGAGATATAATAGAAAGTAATATTTCAACATATATTCAACAAAAAAACACATATGAATATGGTACAGATAAAGATAGTACAAAGGTAGAAGAATTAAATGAAATAATAAATAACCTAATAGCTAAATTAGATAACGATGACTGGAAATATTTTGCAAATGAAGAATTAGATATAGCAAATAAGAATTTACAAGAATTAGAAGAGCAAAGAGTAAATACAAGTGACAAGCAATTATTGAAAGATTTAGAAGTGCAAATAGCAAATGCTAAAATAGAAAAAGAAGTTGCAGAATATAGAGTAAATGAAGAAATTAAATATGGAAATGATTATTTAAATAAAGCATTAAGTAGATATAAAAATGCATCACAAGATTTAATACAACTTGAAATAGAAAATAAAGATAAAGAAAATATGGAATATTTAACAAAGCAACAATATAATGAAAGTTTAGAGCAAAAAGAAGTTAATAAGTATATTTTAGAAAATAAAATTGATGTTAATAAAAATGATAGTCTAAAAGGTATATTAGAAAATTTTTATAATCAACTTGGAATATTTATGTTAGCAGTAATAATAATGGTTGCAGCAACAATTGTAAGTGAGGAATTTAATAAAGGTACTATAAAACTATTATTAGTTAAACCATACTCAAGAACCAAAATATTGTTAGCTAAATTTTTAACAACTGTTATTATGACAGTATTTATAATTTCAATAACGATTTTAATGCAAGTTTTAATAGGTGGAATATTATTTGGATTTGATAGTTTATCACTTCCAGTAATAGAATATAATTTTAATACAAATTCTATACAAAGCATGAATATATTGGCATATTTGGGAATTCAGACTTTAGCACAGTTGCCAATGATTATATTACTTGCAACCTTAGCATTTGTAATAAGTACAATATTTTCTAATAGTGCTTTAGCAATTATTATTTCACTTTTAGGATATATGGCAAATGCAGTTATAAATCAATTGGCAATTATGTATAACTTAGGATTTATGAAATATTTTGCTACAATGAATTGGGATTTGAGTCAATATTTATTTGGAGGATTACCATATATGGAAGGAATGACTTTTATAGGTTCAATTTTGATAAATATTGTATATTTCTTGATATTGATTATTCCTACAATATTAATATTTAAAAAGAGAAATATAAAAAATATATAGAAGAAAAAACTAGCCAAAGATAAGATTTTATAATCTAGGCTAGTTTTATTTTTTATTGCATTAAGTCATTAATAAATAATTAAATTGAATCTAAGGCAATTTTTATCATATCATCAAGATTTCTTTCTCTTTGCTCAGGAGTAGCAATTTCTTTTATGAATTTTGAATCAACAACACTCATTAAACAAGATGCATTTTTATTCAACATTTTAGCAACATAGAACAAAGAAAAAGCTTCCATCTCAGCACTTATAGGGTTAAAGCCCTTAGGAACTCTATCTAAGAATTTATTAACATCTGTCATATAAACATCAAAACAGTCAGTGCAAACAGTATTTCCACAAGTGATTTGTATATTATTTTTCAAAGCTGCTTCTTTTAGTTTTTCATTTAATTCTTCACTAGATTCTGCAATATGGCAACTATCGTTATTTAAAGTAAATGCAAAATTACTTTCACTAAAAGCAGAAGTAGAAAGAATTATATCAAATAGCTTTAACTCAGGTTTATAAGCTCCACAAGAGCCAATTCTAATTATATTATCAACATTGTAAAATTTAAATAATTCATAAGAATAAATTCCCATACTAGGCATCCCCATACCAGAAGCCATAACAGTAACTCTTTTTCCATTATAATATCCTGTAAAGGCATACATTCCTCTAACTTTATTAACTAACTTGAAATCATCTAAAAACTTTTCAGCAATATATTTAGCTCGAAGTGGGTCTCCTGGCATTATTACAGTTTTAGCAATATCTTCAATATTTGCTTCATTATGTGGTGTAGACATATATAAAAACCTCCTCTATTTATTAAAAAGATCAAGAAATTTAATCATGTTCTTTTTATTATATTGACAAGTATAGCAATAAAATAGAAAATTTGCAAGATTGACTTTTTTTTATAAACATAATATAATTATTGAAAAATAAATGAGAAAGAGGAGATACAATGTTAAATTTTAAAAGTGAAATAGCAAAAAAAATAGCACAAGTAGTAAAGCTTGAAACTTCAGAATTAGAAACATATATAGAAATTCCAAAAGATAGCACTAATGGAGACTTTTCTTTTCCATGCTTTAGATTAGCAAAAGAATTAAGAAAAGCACCTCAAGTAATAGCAAGTGAAATTAAAGAAAAATTAGAATTAGAAGAAAGCAATGATATAATAGAAAAAATAGATGTTATTGGTGGATATCTAAACTTTTATATAAATAAAAATATTTTAATAAAAGAAGTTTTATCAGAGATTAATAAAGAAAAAGAAAATTATGGAGCATCAGATATAGGTAAAGGAAAAAACATAATAGTTGAATATTCATCACCTAATATAGCAAAAGAATTTCATATTGGACATTTAAGAACAACTGTAATTGGAGCTGCTTTTTATAACATATATAAATACTTAGGATATAACACTATTGGTATAAATCATTTAGGAGACTATGGTACTCAATTTGGAAAAATGATAGAAGGATATAAAAGATGGGGAGAAGAATATAATTTAGAAGAAAATCCAATAGAAGAATTAACAAAAATGTATATTAGAATAAATGATTTGTGTAAAAGTGATGAAGATGTATTAAATGCTTGTAGAGAAAATTTTAGAAAACTAGAAGAGGGAGATAAAGAATGTATAGAGTTATGGAATAAATTCAAAGACTTAAGCTTAAAAGAATTCTATAAAACATATGATATGTTAGGAGTAAAATTTGATTCTTTAAATGGAGAATCTTTCTATTCAGACAAAATGCCAGAAGTAATAGAGATATTAGAAAAAACAGGAAAATTAATAGAATCACAAGGAGCTAAAATAGTAGACTTAGAAGACAAGGGAATAAATACACCATGTATAATAGAAAAAACAAATGGTTCTACAACATATGCTACAAGAGATTTAGCAGCAATACTATACAGAGCAAGAACATATGATTTTGATAAATGCATATATGTTGTAGCTTATGAACAAAATTTACATTTCAAACAAGTATTTGAAGTAGCAAAACTATTAGGTTTAGATAAAAAATATACAGATGGATTAACACATATAGCATATGGAATGACAAGACTAGCAACAGGAAAAATGTCTACAAGAGAAGGAAATGTAATAAAAGTAAACGAATTATTAGAAGAATCAGTAAAACGAGTTTTAGACATAATAAATGAAAAAACTTCCGAAATGGAAGATAAAGAAGAAAATGCAAGAAAAATAGGAATAGGTGCAGTAATATTTAATAATTTATGCACAAATTTAATAAAAGACCAAATATTTGACTGGAATATAGTATTAAACTTTAACGGAGAAACAGGACCATATATACAATATATTTATGTAAGAACAAAAAGTGTTTTAGAAAAAGCAAATTATATACCTAATTTAGAAGATGTAGACTTTTCATTATTAGAAGACGAAAAAAGTTTTTATATAATAAAGAAAATATATGAATTTAATAATATATTGAAGCAAGTAATAGAAAAAAATGAAACATCAATATTAGCAAGATATTTAATAGAATTAGCACAAGGATATAGTAATTTTTATAATGATAATAAAATTATAGTAGAAGATAAAAAAGTTCAAGATGCTAGATTATATCTAACATATGCAGTTGGGAATGTTTTGAAAATAGGTATGAAATTGTTGGGGATAGAAATGCCAACGAAGATGTAGTTATAACTTTTAATAAAGAAAATAGCCGCTGTAAGTAGGTGATAATCATGGATTTTTTTAAATTTTGACTACTTATTCCATTCAGAAAGAATTGGTAAGGCTTTCTCATGAGCCTCTTTCACTCAGACCCCTTCATACTTCAGGTACCGTGAACATTCCTCATTCGAAAGCCTAACTAATTCTAATCTTCATTTCAGTCGAACGTCAAAATTTAAAAAAATCCATGATTATCACCTACTTACAGCTACTCTACAATAAATAATATTGGTTATTAACTATAGTAATTAAAAAATGAAAAACATAGTAAAAGTTCATTTAAAAGAGAAAGGTAAAGTTAAAAATAGAAAATATGTTAAAAAATGTAATAAATGAAGTTGAAAAGAATAGATTGAGATGTTAAAATATAAACATTAAATCTATTTTTTATAGATTTAATAAAATTTCTTTCAAATTTTTTATTTCAAAATCTAATTTTTAATTCAAAAATATTAAAATCAGAAAAATTTAAAATCTAAACTAGGAGGTGATAATATGGAATCAGAAGAAATGTATAACAAACTTATGCAACAAATGACAAATATGCAACACGAAATTACAGGCTTGAAACAAGGAATGACAGAAATGAAACAAGGCATGGAAGGAATGCAAAATGGAATGGTAGGAATGCAAAATGGAATGGTAGGAATGCAAAAAGAAATGACGGAAATGCAAAGTGGAATGTTAGGAATGCAAAAAGAAATGACGGAAATGCAAAGTGGAATGACAGGGATGCAAAAAGAAATGAAAAATATGAAAAAAGGAATGTCAAACATAGAACAAAAAATGTCAAATATGAAACATGAAATAATAAAGAAAACAGATAGAATAGAAAGAAAAGTAGATAGCATTGATGAAAAATTGGGAAGTACAATAAATTCTAATATAGCACAAATTCTTAATAAACAATCAGATATGAATTATAAATTAGACAATGTAAATAAAGATTTTGAGAAAAATGATTTTGAACACAAAAAATTTGATTATGAAATTGCAAATTTAAAAAGAAAATGCAGATAAAGAAATGATTGATGTAAAGTAATATAAAATATATATACTTTTATAAGAAACGAAAACCTTCTTATAAAAGTATTTTTTTGTTATGAGATATTATATAAGAAATTAGTACATAAGTTTTATTACATAAGAAAATAAAATACATTTATTTGATATGTAAAAATAGGTAGAATATATAACATAAAAATTCACAAAATAATTATATAAAATAAATTAAAAAAACTTGTAAAAAGATATATTAAATAGTATAATTATTTTGTTAAAAAATATACAAAAAATAAAATAAAAAATGAAAGAAGGAGCAAAATGGCAAATAAAAAAGGAAATAAAAAGGGATTAGGTCTAAAAATATTTGGCATTACAGTATTAATATTAATAATAATTTTAGTAGCAATTATAGGAGGAACATTTTGGTTTGTAAATAACAAGTTATCAAAAATGCAAACAATAGATATAGATGAAAAAGAATTAAGTGTTTCTACACAAGCAGAGGAAAATTTATCAGATTATAGGAATATAGCTTTATTTGGAATAGATAGTAGAGATAGCAGTTTAGGAAAAGGCAACAGAAGTGATTGCATAATAATAGCTAGTTTAAACAACAAGACAAAAGAAGTAAAATTGATATCAGTATATAGAGATACTTATATGAAAATAGAAGGACATGGGCTAGATAAAGTTACTCATGCATATTCATATGGGGAAGCACCATTAGCAATAAAGACATTAAATGAAAATATGGATTTAAATATAAAAGAATTTGTTACAGTAAATTTTGATGCAGTTGCAGATGCGGTAAATGCATTAGGTGGAGTTACAATAGATGTTGAGCAAAATGAAATACAATATATTAATAGTTATATTAAAGAAACTTCAAGAGTTACAGGACTAAAAACTGAAAATGTGACAAAACCAGGAAAACAAACTTTAGATGGAGTACAAGCAGTAGCATATTCAAGAATTAGATATACAGAAGGTGGAGATCAAAAGAGAGCAGAAAGAATGAGAACAGTTATAGAAGCTATGGTAGAAAAGATAAAGACAAAAAGTATTAGTGAAATAAATACATTTATAGATACAATGTTACCAGAAATATATACTAATATAAAAGCAAGTGATATGTTTGCACTTTTACCAAGTTTAGCTAATATAAAAGTTACAGAAAGTATAGGTTGGCCTTATGAAACAAAAGGTATAACATTAGATAGATGGTATGGAGTGCCAATGACATTAGAAAGTAATGTAAAAAGATTACATCAAGAAGCTTTTGGAGAAGATGATTATACTCCATCTGATAAGGTAAAAGAAATAAGTAATTCGATTGTACAAAAAACAGGATACGGTAAATAAGTTTTCAATACAATAAAATATGAAGTGGAAGTTATCGAAATAGATATACTTCCATTTTCTAAGAAGAGGAAATAAAAATGCAAAAAAATGTATTAAGAGGAATTTTAATAGTTCTATTATTATGTACTTTTTATATAATATTTGGATTTTCTAGTCAAGATGGAGAGAAGTCTGGGGGAATAAGTAAAAGAATTACAGATTTTATTCTAGAAAAAAGTTCAAAGTATAATAGCTTAGAAATAAGTGAACAAGAACAAGTTAATAAAAGAACAGAAAGAGTGATAAGAAAGATTGCACATTTTTCAATATATACATTGGTAGGATTTTTAGTAATGGCTTTACTTAGTACATATGAAAATATAAAAAGAAAAAATCAAATTTATATAAGTACTATGTTAGGAATTTTATATGCAATATCAGATGAAATACATCAAAGTTTTACACCAGGAAGAGGACCAAAGATTACAGATGTGTTTATAGATTCATTAGGTGTTTTCTTTGGAATAATAGTTATTTTACTAATTGTAGAAATTATTAACATAAAAAACAAAAAAGTGTCAAAAAATGTCATAATATAAGTGTTGAGATTTGAAATTTGTTATGATATAATAAACAAAGATGGAAAGAGATTAGTAAAATAGGGGGATTTTAGAATGGATGTAAAAGAAAACATATTATCTTGTAAAAAAGGTAATATCGAAAATTTAAAAATTACACCTATATTAGAAAGAAATAAAACAGTTTTAAAATTTGAGAAAATAATAAAAAGATTTATGGATATATTAGGTGGGGGAATTGGAGTATTGACATTGATTCCTTTAACTTTAATAATATGGATAGCAAATAAACTTGTTAAGGATGAAGGACCAATTTTTTATACGCAAGAAAGAATTGGGAAAAATGGAAAAATATTCAAAATGTATAAATATCGTTCAATGGTTATAGGAGCAGATGAAAAATTAACAAAATATTTAGAAGAAAATGAGGATGCTAGAGAAGAATATAAGAAATATAAAAAGCTAAAAAATGATCCTAGAATTACTGTAATTGGTAAAATCTTAAGAAAAACAAGCTTAGATGAATTCCCACAATTTATAAATGTATTAAAAGGAGATATGAGTTTGGTTGGACCAAGACCATATTTACCAAGAGAAAAAGAAGATATGAATGGATTTTTTAAGTATATAACATCTTGTAAGCCAGGATTAACTGGATTTTGGCAAGTTAATGGCAGAAATGATGTTACATTTACAGATAGATTAAGTATGGATATGAATTACTATTATAATCATAATTTAAAATTGGATATTAAATTATTAATAAAGACTTTAGTAAAAGTCTTTAAAAAAGAAGGGGCTATTTAGCATATGAAGATATTAATGGTTAATAAATTTCATTATTTAAAAGGTGGAAGTGAAAAATACTATTTTGAGTTGGCAGAGTTATTAAAGAAAAATGGACATGAAATAGCTTTTTTTTCTATGGATAATGAAAGAAATATAAAAACAGATAATAAAGAATATTTTGTTAAAAAAATAGATTTAAATAGCGGAAGTAAATTAGAAGCGATAGATGTAATTTATTCTAAAAAAAATAAAGTAATAATGAAAAAGGCATTAAAAGAGTTTAGACCAGATATAGTTCATATAAATAATTTTCAAAGACAATTGTCTGAATCTATTGTAGAGGCAATTTATGAGGAAAATATACCAATTGTTTTTACCGCACATGATGTACAAGCTATTTGTCCAGCTATTACTATGTTAGATAATAATAAAGAAATATGTGAATTATGTAAAAATGGGAAATATATTAATTGCATAAAAAAGAATTGTATAAAAAATTCTAAATTAAAAAGTGTTTTGGGAGCAATAGAAGGAAAATATTATAGAATAAAAAAAGTATATAGTAAAAAGATATCATATATAATAACACCTTCAGAATTTTATAGACAAAAATTAATAGATGATGGGATTGATAAAGAGAAGATAGAAACCATTTATAATAGTATAGATTTGCAAAAATATGATTTAAAAGCAGAAGATGAAGGGTATGCATTGTATTTTGGAAGATTATCAAAGGAAAAAGGAATATTAAATTTAATTGAAGCTTTTTCTAAAATTCAAAATAAAAAATTATATATAGCAGGAGATGGCCCTGAAAAAAATAAAATAATAGAGATAATAGAAAATAATAATTTACAGAAAAATATAAAATTATTGGGATACTTAAATCAAGAAGAAATAAAAGAATATATAAGGAAATGTTCTTTTGTAGTAGTCCCATCAATATGGTATGAAAATTGCCCATATTCTATTTTAGAAACTTTAGCAATAGGCAAACCTGTTATAGGTGCAGATATAGGTGGAATACCAGAATTAGTAAAGAATAAGGAAAATGGGTTAATCTTCAAATATGATGATGTCTCAGATTTAGAAAATAAAATGAAGATATTGTTTGAAGATAATGATTTAGTGAAAAAGTTGGGAGATAATGCTAAAAAAAGTGCTAAAGAATTGTATGGTAAAGACGAATATTATAAAAAAATAATAAAAATATATGAAAATATTATAAAACAAAGGAGCATTGAAAATGGCTGAAAAAAAGTTAAATGGAACAGTAATAGTTACATATAGATGTAATGCAAGATGTACTATGTGTAATAGATATAAAGCACCTTCTAAACCAGAAGAAGAATTAAGTATAGAGACTATAAAGAAATTACCTAGAATGTATTTTACTAATATTACAGGAGGAGAACCTTTTATAAGAGAAGATTTGTCAGATATTGTAAGAGAACTATATAAAAAATCAGATAGAATAGTAATATCTACTAATGGTTTTTTTACAGATAGGATAATAAAATTATGCGAAGAATTTCCTAATGTAGGTATTAGAATTTCAATAGAAGGATTAGAAAAAACTAATAATGAAATAAGAGGATTAGAAGATGGATTTAATAAAGGATATTCTACATTAAAAAAATTGGTAGAGTTAAAACATCCTGATGTTGGATTTGGTATGACGGTACAAGATAGAAACGCAAAAGACCTCGTTGATCTTTATAATATGTCAAACGAATTAAACATGGAATTTGCAACCGCTTCATTACATAATAGTTTTTATTTTGTAGAGGCTAAAAATATAATTCATGACAGATTAATGGTGGCAAAGGAATTTGAAAATTTAGTTAACAAATTACTAGAATCAAATTCACCTAAGAAATGGTTTAGAGCATATTTTAATCATGGATTAATTAATTACATTTTTGGACAAAAGAGACTATTACCATGTGATATGGCATTTGACACGTTTTTTATTGATCCATATGGGGATGTAATGCCATGCAATGGAACTAAAGAAAAAGAAGTAATGGGGAATTTAAACAATCAAACTTGGGATGAATTATGGAACTCAGAACAAGCTGAAAAAGTTAGAAATAAAGTAAGGCATTGTAACAGACAATGTTGGATGATTGGATCAGTATCTCCAGCTATGCACAAATATATATGGAAACCCGCTTTTTGGGTTATAAAGCATAAGTTTTTTAGATTCTATAAAAAACAAAAGTATTCTATGTATGAAAATAAAATTGTAAAAGATTATAAAGATGGCAAAATAACAAAGGAAGAATTAGATAAATGTTCAACATGCGATATGAACTGTAAAATACATGATGGATTATCAGAAAAATCTAGACAACAGTTAAAAAACAAGACAGGAGAAGAAATTGTAGAAGAAGATATAAAAAAACAATTAGGAGAATAAATGATGAAAATTGCTATGATTGGGCATAAAAGGATGCCTTCAAGAGAAGGTGGAGTAGAAATTGTTGTAGAGGAATTATCAACGAGATTAGTAAAAAAAGGACATAAAGTAGATGTTTATAATAGAAAAGGTAAAAATGTGCAAGATAAAAAAATAGACAAAGATAAAAAAAATCTGAAATCATACAAGGGAGTAAAAATTATAACAATACCAACAATTAATATAAAGGGAATAGATGCCTTAATATATTCATTTTTAGCAAGTATAAGAGCTATATTCGGAAAATATGATGTATTACATTATCATGCAGAAGGTTCATGTGCAATGTTATGGATTCCTCATTTATTTAAGAAAAAGATAGTAGTAACAATTCATGGACTAGATTGGCAACGTTCAAAATGGGGAGGTTTTGCAACTAAATATATTAAATTTGGAGAAAAGTTGGCAGTAAAATTCGCTGATGAAATCATTGTGCTTTCAGAAAATGTACAGAAATATTTTAAAGATACATATAATAGAGAAACTAAATTTATTCCAAATGGTGTAAATAAGCCTATAATACGAGAAACTAAAATAATAAAAGAAAAATATCAATTAGAAAAAAATAGATATATTCTATTTTTAGCAAGAATAGTTCCAGAAAAAGGATTACATTACTTAATAGAAGCTTTTAAGAATATTGATACAGATAAAAAATTAGTTATTGCAGGTGGAGCAAGCCATACAAATGATTATCTAGAAAAAATGAAAAAGATGGCAAGTGAAGACAAAAGAATAATAATGACAGGATTTGTTCAAGGTGAAGAATTAGAAGAATTATATAGCAATTGTTGTTTATATTGCTTACCAAGTGATATAGAAGGAATGCCACTTTCATTGCTAGAAGCAATGAGTTATGGAACTAAATGTTTGGCTAGTAATATTGAAGAAAATAAACAAATTGGAGAAGATAAAATCAATTATTTTCAAAAAGGAGATATTGAGTCTTTAAAAATAGAATTACAAAAAAGTATTTCAAATTCAAATATAACAAAAATAAATTATGATTTAACAAAATATGAATGGGATGAAATTACTAATAAAATAGAAGAATTATATAAATTATAGAGATATTTTATGATGATGGAAGTTGTTTTAATTATTTCAGCATATTTATCAATAAATATAGAAAATTTAGAAAAAATAATATAATTTAGCAAAGTAAAATAGCAATATTAATTAAAGATTTTAGATAAAAAATTTTTTGAGAGAATTTATGTGAGATTTATTAAAACAAAAGTAGGAAGAATAGTAAATTCATAATTAAAGGAAGGCAAGTAATGAAAAAAATATTAATATTTGGTATGTCAGATAATTTAGGTGGAGTAGAAACAGTAATAATGAATTATTACAGAAATATGAATAAAGATAATTTGCAATTTGATTTTTTATATAATACAGAAAAAATAGCATATGAAGAAGAAATTAAAAATATGGGAGGAAATACATTTAAAATTACACCAAGAGCCAAAAGTTTAAAGCAATATAAAAAGGACATGAAAGAATTTTTTGAAAATCATGCTAAAGAATATTCAGCAATATGGGTGAATTTATGTATTTTGTCAAATATTGATTGGTTAAAATATGCTAAGAAATATGGGATAAAATGTAGAATAGTTCATAGTCATAATTCACAAAATATGACAAATACATTAAAAAACTTTTTTCATAAATTACATAAAATGCTTTTAACAAGATATGCTACTGATTTTTGGGCATGTTCAGAAGAAGCGGGAAAATGGTTTTATAATGCAAAAATTTTAAATGGAGCTAAATTTAAAATAATAAATAATGCAATAGATATAAAAAAGTATCAATATGATGAAAAAGTAAGAAATGAATATAGGAAAAAGTTGAAGCTTGAGAATAAATTAGTAATAGGACATATAGGAAGATTTCATTTTCAGAAAAACCACGAATTTTTAATTAATGTTTTTGAAGAAATTAGAAATGAAAATGAGAATGCAAAACTATTATTGATTGGGCAGGGAGAAGATGAAAATAAGATAAAACAAATAGTAAAAAATAAAAAAATTCAAGATAGTGTACAATTTTTAGGAATGAGAAATGATATTAAAGAATTATTGCAAGTAATGGATTTATTTGTTTTTCCGTCTAAATTTGAAGGGCTAGGATTAGTATTATTAGAAGCACAAGCAAATGGCTTAGACATCTATGCATCAAAAGAAGGAGTCCCACAAATAGCAAAAATGTCAAAAAATTTTGAGTTCATATCATTAAAGAGTACACCAAAAGAATGGGCAGAAATTATTAATTCTAAGGAACATAATAGAAAGAATAATGAAAAAGAGATAAAAGACAGCGGATATGATATAAAAGAAGAATCTAAAAAATTAGAACAGTTTTTTATAAAGAGTTAAAAATGAGGAGAATTTTACAGAATGAAGATTTTATTAATTAGAACATCATCAGCAGAGAATACAATATTCAAGAATATATATAATGAGCAAGAAGTTGATGAGATGATATTATTGATCCGTGATAGTTTCATTCCAGCATTTGTTGGGCTTGAAAAGACGTTAAGAAGCAAATTAGAAGAAGTAAAAAATGATTGGGAATAAATTTTATTGAGATGGAAAAAGAAAGATGCCAAAACTACAATGGCATCTTTTGTGCACGTTCCACCTGTTTCTTATGAAGGGATCTTTGACAGAGAGCATACTTTGGAGAGTAGGTAACGATGAGTCTTTGATGAAGTTTTGATGTTGTGCAAGGCATGTCTTTGTAATAAAGTCCTTTATCATCAGCAGAAAGGATGGCATTGATATCAAATTTAAATTTATACTTCCATTTTCCTTAATAAAATGCAACTGTCAAACTCCCGTGGAAATTAAGCAGATACATTGTTTTTGTATAAAAATACTTGACATAAATAAAAATATTTGATATGCTATTTAAGCAATCGACAAGAAAACAAATGCTTGTTGTTTTGTACTATGCGGATGTGGCGGAATTGGCAGACGCGCTAGATTTAGGTTCTAGTGTCTACGACGTGCAGGTTCAACTCCTGTCATCCGCAGTTCTTTTAAGGATTGACAAGCATAACAAGATATGATAAAATATTTTTGTTATGAGTTACAAAATCATATAACACTTACGGGGTGTGGCTCAGCTTGGCTAGAGCGCTTGATTTGGGATCAAGAGGT